>NZ_JAUQXO010000086.1:0-11414 GCF_030834625.1 Geobacter sp. | reverse complement strand
CCCCAGACGATCCCGTAGCGGGCCTCGTTGAGGCAGCTGAGCGGTCCGCGCAGCGACTGGACTTCCGGCAGGCGGTTCGAGTCCGGGATACGCACGTCATCGAAGGCGAGCTCGGAGGTGACCGAGGCCCGGAGCGAGAGCTTGCCGTGCATCTCGGGGGCGGAGAAGCCCTCCATGCCGGCCTCGACCAGGAAGCCCTGGACACCATCTTCGGTGGTGGCCCAGACCACGGCCACGTCGGCGATCGAACCGGAGGTGATCCACATCTTCGAACCGTTGAGGATCCATTCGTCGCCGTCCCTTACGGCCTTGGTCCTCATGCTGCCCGGGTCCGAGCCGGAGTCGGGCTCGGTGAGGCCGAAGCAGCCGATCTTCTCGCCGGAGGCCAGTTCGGGGAGCCACGCCTGCTTCTGCTCCTCGCTGCCCCACTTCCAGATCGCAAACATCGCCAGCGAACCCTGGACCGAGCAGAAGGAACGCAGGGCACTGTCGCCCGCCTCGAGCTCCATGCAGGCGATTCCGTAGGCGACGGCGCTGGAGCCGGCGCAGCCGTAACCGGTCAGGTGCATGCCGAGCACGTCGAGGTCGCCCAACGCCTTCGGCACGGAACGATCGAAGGTGCCGTTCTCGAAGTGCTCGTTGATCCCGGGGAGGTACTTCTCGTTGACGTAACGGGCGACCGATTCCTTGATCAGTCGTTCTTCGTCGCTGAGCAGCCTGTCAATTTCGAGAAAGTCTTTGGGTTTCACCGTGCACCCATTATGCCTGCCCGCGCCTGCTCGTGACCGAGAGCCGGGAGCACAGCCCTGATGGAGCGCAGCCTCGGACGGTCCGGCGGCGATCCCGGACGGGAATTCTGCCCGGGCGGAGGACTTCCGCCTTGCCGGTGGACCTGGCGGATAGGCTGGCCGACATGGAAATCGGGGGAACACTGGTGAGGGGTGCCGTCCGGATCGCCGTGCTGGCCGCCACGCTGGCTTTGGTCTACTTCTTCATCCTCAGGCCGATCCTCGACACAACCGAGACGGTCACCGGAGGCATCGGCGGCAACCTCGAGAAGACCTTCAACGACATCAACGAAGCCTTCGACCAGGCGAACGGACAGGGCGGGAGCTTCAGCCGGGTCCAGATCAAGCAGAAGGTCACCCGGGTCGACGGGAAGCGACAGAAGCAGTTGATCAACTGCATCCAGAACTCCCAGCAGGACATCGCACGCATCCAGCGCTGCGCCAACCGGTTCAGCAAGCCGTTGCCTTAGTATGCGATGCGTTCAGATGAATACGCCGAATCCGGTTTCCGTGTGGAACCGGGACGGGGGACCCACTGGAGGCAGGTGAAGGCCGGCCTCCCGGGGCGAATCGGACCGCGGTCCGTAGCGCAGCTTCTTCAGCGCGAGCCCGACAGCTAACCCCGCAGGCATGACGAAGAAGGAGGTGCCATATGGATCTGAATAACCAGTTGGTCGATCCGGTCGTCGAAGTGACGGGCGTTCGCGCCGTGGTCGCCTACGCGGTCGGTGGAGTCGTCGGAGCGGCGATCGCACTGCCGGTGCTGATCGGCGTCTTCGGCCTCTGATCGACGCGGCTCCGGCCCGGCCAGGCGGCCGGGCCGGCATGCCGCGCTCAGGCGGGAGGTCAGCCACGCACCCGCACTGTCACCACCGGTGAGTCGGCCGGCAGGTAGGGGAAGTCCTGCGAAGGGAGCAGGGTCGCGCGCAGCCGTATCTTCGCCAGACCGGTGATGTAGCGGAAGCGGTAGGAAGCCCTGAAGCGGCCGAAGCGGTCGGTCCGTGTGACCAGCACAGGCCGCCAGGAACGGGAGCTGCGCTCGAAGTACCTGATCGCCACCACGCTGCCACGTGACGGCTGCCGGGCCGCGCCGGGCCTGACCCATCCGCGGAAGCGCACCCTCTTGCCGGTCTTCAGCCGGATCGGCCGCGCAGCGAAGCTGAGTGAACCGACGACTCCGAGTCGCAGCGATTCGGCCGAAGACCCCGAGTTGCGCGAGTCGCCGGGAAAGCTGACGCTCACCCGCCGCGAAGTCCCGGGCTCGAGGCCGATCGCGAAATCGCCGTCGGCACCGGTCCGGAGCTGCCGGACCGTCCGGCCCGACCTCGACCCGGAACCCGGTGTCTCGACCACCGTCACCGTCTTGCCGGCGACTCCTCGGCCTCCTTCGCCGATCAGCCGACCGCGCAGGCTTGCCGACTCGCCGAAAGGAATCTGTATCGAAGTACCGCTGGTGTGCGGGCCGAGCAGCGCCGCTTCGAGCCGGGTCTCCTCCTTGAGTGGCACCTTCAGGACCAGTCGGGTCCCATCCTCGCGACGGTCTGAAACCGCCTCGTTGCCGGCCTCGTCCCGAACCCGGGTCCGGATGTCGTACAGGCCGGGTGGCAGATCCACCGAGGGGAACGTGGCGCTCAGCAGGGCGCCCCCTTCACGGGTATCGAATCTGGTGGGGAGGTCCTGCCAATCGTCTTCGCCTTGCCGACGGTAGGAGATGACCCCACCCGCCGGACCGGAATGCTCGTCGGTGACGGTCGCGCGCAACAGTTCCGGGGTTTCCGGGTCAGGGTCGAGCAGGAAGGCGACCGGGTCGACGTCATCGAGGCGAAGCGTCGCTTCGGCGTTGGCCACCGGATTCTCGTTCCCGGCCGCGTCGACCAGCCAGACCGTGACCCGGTAGATGCCCGCGGACGGCACCGTCAGCCCCGCAAGCTGTTCGCTGCTGCCGAGGGCCGCGACTCCGGAGTCATAGCCTCCCGGGCCGGTGATCCGGTACCTCACCCCGCTGATCGGCGCCGCGACTCCCTGGTCGGGATTGGTCCACTGGAGTGCGAACGAGTTGCTGCTCCGCCAGTCGTCACCGCCGACGACGCCCAGACTGCGAGGGGCGGACGGGGCGTTGTTGTCGGTCAACAGGGCGCCTGGAGCCGCGCAGCCGCGGTTTCCGGCGAAGTCGGTCGCGCAGCCCGTGACTTCATGAGGACCGTCGCTCAGCCGGGAAGTGTCGATCGAGTGCGAACCGCCGGCCACGGTCCGGCAGGGCTGCATCTTCGTGCCTCGCCACTGCCCGGCGATGCGGTCGATGTCACACGGATGCTCGGTACTGACCCGTGTCGTACCGTCAACCACGGTCTCGGCCCAGCGCAGTCCGGAACCCACGTCCGAACCGTTCCAGGCGAAGTCCTGGGTCCCGCGCAACCAGCCGCCGGAACGAAAGGCCCCGTTCAGCGAGGCTGCCGGCGTGACAGCATCCTCGAGCGTGATCGTCATGCCCCGGATCCCGGCCAGCGAGCTACCGGTGACGGAACAGAAGCGATCGGCGGGCAGAGCGCAGAGCAGCCTCGACTCGAAGGCGGCGACGTGGGGAGAGAAGGCTCGCGAGAACTCCCGCCTGGTGCTGTCGGTCGAAGAGAATTCGGCGAAGGAGGTGAACGAGCCCCCTGCCGTCGCCGAGCCGATCCGGTGCTGGAAGTTGTCCCTGAGCACATGCCAGCGTGCCCCGTTGACGGTGACGATGGCCGTGCCGGGAGGGGCGTTCCAGCGCCAGCGGGCGAACTTGGTCGCGCTGACCGCGGTCGTCGACCCCCTGGTCCCGCTGGTGATGTGGACGCCGTCCCAGGGATCCGATCCGGCCGGCACCCCGCACCAGGAGCTTCCATTGAATTTCCCGTTCGCCGTCTCGAGCCAGTTGCCGTCGTTCCCGACTTTCCAGCCGCACTGGGCGACCGCATAGCGGGCAGCACCGGCCTCGCGCACCGGTCCGGTCGCCAGACCGACGAAGAGGGCGGCCAGGAAGGTTGAGATCAGCAGAAAAGCGGGATGACGGGTGCTGTGAAGGTGGGCTTTCATTTCGGCTCCTCGAGTAGTGACATCGGTTCGCCTAAGGCCCTGCGGGGGGACTCTCTCCCCTCTCTGCCAGAATTGACTCATGGCACTCCCCACCGAAGAGCAGATAACCGAAAAACTGACCGCCGTGATCGACCCCGAGCTGAGGCAGAACATCGTCGAGCTCGGCATGGTGCGTTCGATCGAGATCAAGCCGGACGGGCAGGTCGACGTCACCGTCTCGTTGACCACGCCCGGCTGCCCGATTCGATCCCATTTCCAGGAGGCGGTGGTTTCCCAGGTCTCCTCGCTCGACGGGGTCACCGGGGTCGGAGTCGGCTTCGACGTACTCTCAGACGAGGAGAAGGGCCGGCTCCAGGAGACGCTCGGACGAAGCAAACTGCCTCAGGGCGCCCTCGCCCAGGTCAGGAACGTCATCTGTGTCTCCTCCGGCAAGGGCGGGGTCGGCAAGTCGACGATGACAGCCAACCTGGCCGCCGCCCTGCAGGCCCAGGGCCAGACCGCCGGAGCGCTCGACTGTGACGTCTACGGGTACTCGATCCCGCGCATGCTCGGCGTCAACGTCAAGCCCGATGTCAACGGTGAGCGAAAGATCATCCCGCCGGAGTCGGCCTCCGGAGTCAAGACGATGTCGATCGGCTACTTCGTCGAGGACAATTCGGCCGTCGTCTGGCGCGGGCCGATGCTCCACAAGGCGATCCAGCAGTTCCTCGAAGACGTCGCCTGGGGGGAGCTCGACTACCTGCTGCTCGACCTGCCGCCCGGGACCGGCGACATCGCCATGACGCTCGCCCAGCTTCTGCCGCAGGCCAAGATCGCGATCGTGACCACTCCTCAGCCCGCCGCCCAGTCGGTCGCCAGGCGCTCGGCCGAGATGGCCAACAAGGTCGACCTCGAAGTGATGGGCGTGATCGAGAACATGTCGGGCTTCACCACGCCGTCGGGCGAGACCTTCTCGATCTTCGGCGAAGGCGGCGGAAAGCTCCTGGCCGACGAGATCGCAGTGCCGCTGCTCGGAACGATCCCGCTCTCGGAAGAGCTGCGCGAGCATGCCGACCAGGGCAGGCCGCTGGTCATCGATCAACCCGACTCGCCGGCCGGCAAGGCGATCATCGAGACGGCAAAGCGGATCATCGCGTCGACCCCGCGGGATCTCCCGATGCTGCAGTCCGACGTACCGGCCCCACCCGAGCCGCCGAAGATGGGCACCAACGCCCGCGAACTGCCTGTTCTTCAGTAGCTGATCCGCCGGCCCGCTCCGGTCGAAGCGGGCCGGAGATCCAGTGAGGGCGGCAGGATCGAGACCTGCCGTCGATTCAGATCGGGCCCTGCCGTCGATTCAGATCGGGACCTGCCGTCGATTCAGGCGGAGTTCCGGAAGTACTCGGCGTTCTTCTCGGCGAAGTGCGCCCATTCGGCGGGAAGCTGATCCTCGGCGAAACAGGCGTCGACCGGACAGGCTTCCACGCAGGCATCGCAGTCGATGCATTCGTCCGGATCGATGAAAAGCATCTCGAACTTCTCGTAATCGGGTTCATCCGGAGTCGGGTGGATGCAGTCGACGGGGCAGACCTCCACACAGGAGTTGTCCTTGGTGCCGATGCAGGGTTCTGCGATTACGTAGCTCATTGAGAGATGCTCCTGGATCTTCTTTGAACGAGGCCTTGGCACATCCCGCGGCCCGAACGGGGATCTTAGAGATTCGGTGGAAGCAGATGCGCCGATGCGACCCGATCCGGGAGGGGGCGACCAATACACTTCGCCCGCATGCCGTCGTCGATCCACCCCTCAACGCGCCTCGGAGCCGCTCGCGACCAGCAACCGTCGCGGGGAGACCCGGCGTGATCCTGCTGACCGGGGCAACCGGCTCGACCGGCTCCCGCCTGCTCGAGCGCCTGCTCGAAGCGGGCGAGAGCGTGCGCTGCCTGGTCCGGGAACCTCGGCGCCTCGGCCCGCGCCGGGTGGACGTCCAGATCACGATGGGAGACCTGCGCGAACTCTCCGACCCCTTTCTGCTGAGACAGGCGATGCGCGGCGTCGACACGGTGATCCACCTTGCCGCCTCGAAGCGTGACCAGCCGCCGTACCGGGTCGAGGAACTGAACGGCCTGGCGACGGTCCGACTGGTCGAAGCGGCTGAACGGGCCGGCGCCGGGAGGTTCGTCTACTTCAGCGCGCTCAACGCTTCGCCGGTCCAGCGCACCCGCTTCTTCCGCTCGAAGTGGACCGGTGAGCAGGCAGTGCGAACGTCTCCCCTGGAGACGACGATATTCCGGCCGTCAGTGGTCTTCGACGAGAGCGATCCGTGGGTCCACCTCGTCCGCCGGCTCTCCTTCCTGCCCGTGGTGCCGGTGGCTGGTGACGGTCGCTCCAGGTACCAGCCGATCTGGGCCGACGACGCCGCCCGCGCGGTGATGGCAGCGCTGAAAGCCGGTGGCGGCGGCACCTTCGACCTCGCCGGTCCGGAGACCATGACCTACGCCGACATCTCGGATCTGGTCGCCAGTCTGGCCGGTCGCCCCAGACCGTTGTGGCGGGTACCGTTGCCACTGGTCCACCTCGGCCTCGAGGCTCTCCACGGGATCTTTGGCGAGGCGGTGTTCGCAACCTGGCAGGAGGCAGAGCTGATGCAGGTCTCGATGACGTCGGACGTCGGCACCGCCCACGCCGAGTCACTCGGGGTGAACCCGCTGTCGATGACCGAAGTCCTCGCCGGCAAAGCCTCCGCGCACCCCCGTTCACACGGGCGGGCCGATCCCGGCTAGCGTCAGAGGACAGTCGCGGGATTCAGGCGAGGAGGAACAGATGGCATTCGAAGACCTGAAGGGCGTTCACAGGATGATCTGGGATGCGGCACCATTCCAGGAGATCGAAGGGCTGGTCGCCGACATGCACGACGCCATGATCGAACGGGTCCGGCCCGCCCCGGGCCTGTCGTGGCTGGACCTCGGCTGCGGTACCGGGGCGATCAGCACACGCGCTGCTGGGGCCGGTGCGTCGGTGACCGGTATCGACCTCTCGCCGAACATGATCGAAACCGCGACCCGCCGTGCAAGAAACGACGGGCTGGAGATCGAGTACGAAACCGGAGACTGCGAGAACCTGCGTTTCGAAGACGGTGCCTTCGACGTGGTCAGCTCTTCGGTCGGCATGATGTTCGCCCCTGACCATGCGGCCACGGCGGGTGAGATCGCGAGGGTCTGTGCTCCGGGCGGACGGGTCTGCCTGACCACCTGGCGGCCGGACGGCGGTGTCGGCCGCTTCTTCGAGTTCATGCGCCACTACCTGCCGCCGTCAATCGAAGGGGCCGGCAACCCGATGGACTGGGGCCGCGAGGATTACGCCGGACGCCTGCTCGGCACAGCCTTCGAACTCGAGTTCGAGGAATTGGACACGCCCTTGGAGATCGAAACCGGCGAGGAGTACTGGGAGTTGTTCACCAGGGCATTCGGCCCGGTCAGCCTGATCGCGAGGTCGATCGACGACGAGGCCCGCGAGGAAATGCACCGTTCCTTCGTCGAATGGGCCGAGCAGGACCGCGACGGCGACATGATCAGGCAGTCACGCACCTACTTGCTCACCACCGGAACCCGCCGCTGATCCCCCGTATCAGCCGCTGCCCCGGCCTCGCCGGCGAATACCCCGCGCAGCTCTGACCCGGAGACACTCCAGACCCCCGGAGGTGCACACGATCAGTGGTCCCTGGGTCATGTGAACGTGTGCGCTGCAAGAAAAAGGGCCCCGGGATCACCCGGGGCCCTTTCGGAGGCCTGAGCCTCGGTAGGTCGAGACCTACTTACATCATGCCGCCCATTCCGCCCATGTCGGGCATCCCGGCAGGCATGCCGCCTCCGCCTTCTTCGGCGGGTTCGGCGATGATCGCCTCGGTCACCAGGATGTTCTTGGCGATCGACGCGGCGTTCTGCAACGCCACCCGGGGGACGAGCGTCGGGTCGAGCACTCCGGCCTTGACCATGTCCTCGTACTCGCCGGTGGCGGCGTTGAGGCCCTCACCGGACTTGAGCTCGCGGACCTTGTTGACCACGACCGAGCCTTCGAGACCGGAGTTTTCGGCGATCTGCCGGACCGGTTCCTCGAGTGCGCGATGGACGATCTGCGCACCGGTGCGCTCGTCGGCGTCCTCGAACTTGTCGACGTCGAGACCGTCCTGAGCGTTCAGGAGAGCGACTCCGCCACCGGGGACGATGCCCTCTTCGAGCGCCGCACGGGCCGCCTGGAGAGCGTCCTCGACGCGGTGCTTCTTCTCCTTCATCTCGGTCTCGGTAGCGGCGCCCACGTTGATGACGGCCACTCCCCCGGCGAGCTTGGCGAGCCTTTCCTGGAGCTTCTCCCTGTCGTAGTCGGAGGTAGTCTCCTCTATCTGGGCCCTTATCTGCTTGATGCGGGCTTCGATGTCGTTCTTCTTGCCAGCGCCGTCGATGATGGTCGAGTTCTCCTTGTCGATGACGACCCTCTTGGCCCTGCCGAGGTCCTTGAGCTCGACGGTCTCGAGCTTTATGCCGAGCTCTTCGGCGATGAGCTTGCCGCCGGTCAAGGTGGCGATGTCGTCGAGCATGGCCTTTCTCCTGTCACCGAAGCCGGGCGCCTTTACAGCGGCCGCCTGGAGGGTGCCGCGGAGCTTGTTCACGACCAGAGTCGCGAGGGCCTCCCCCTCTACGTCCTCGGCTATGATGAGGAGCGGCTTGCCCATCTTGGCTATCTTCTCGAGCACGGGGAGGAGCTCCCTCATGTTCGATACCTTCTTTTCATGGATAAGGACGAACGCGTCCTCGAGAACGCACTCCATCCTTTCGGGGTCGGTCACGAAGTACGGGGACAGGTAGCCCCTGTCGAACTGCATGCCTTCCACGACGTCGAGCTGGGTCTCCATGCCCTTGGCTTCCTCGACGGTTATGACGCCTTCCTTGCCGACCTTCTCCATCGCCTCGGCGATTATCTCGCCGATGGTGGTGTCACCGTTGGCGGAGATGGTGCCGACCTGTGCGATCTCCCTCTTCTCCTTGACGGGCTTGGTGAGCTTCTTGAGCTCGGTGATGGCGACCTCTACGGCCTTCTCGATGCCCCTCTTGAGGTCCATCGGGTTGTGGCCTGCGGCCACGAGCTTGCTGCCTTCCCTGAATATCGCCTGCGCGAGGACGGTGGCGGTGGTGGTGCCGTCTCCGGCGACGTCAGAGGTCTTGCTGGCGACCTCCTTTACCATCTGCGCGCCCATGTTCTCGAACTTGTTCTCGAGCTCGATTTCCTTGGCGACGGTGACGCCGTCCTTGGTGATGAGCGGGGAGCCGAAGCTCTTCTCTATGACGACGTTCCTGCCCCTGGGCCCGAGGGTTACCTTCACCGCGTCGGCCAGAGTGTTTACGCCCTTCAATATAGCGCCCCTGGCGCTATGGCTGAATGAAAGTTCTTTTGCTGCCATTTTATGTGTCCTCCTTGGTTATAAGTGGGGTTGTTTTCAGTAGTCCGTTGGTCTTATTACTTCTCGAGGACGCCGAGGATGTCTTCTTCCCTCATGATGAGGAGGTCCTCGCCGTCGACCTTTATCTCGGTGCCGGCGTACTTGCTGAAGATGATGGTGTCGTTGACCTTGACGGCCAGCGGCTCGGTCTTGCCGTCCTCTTTCTTGCCGGGCCCTACGGCTATGACTTTGCCTTCAGCCGGGGTCTCCTTGGCGCTGTCGGGGATTATGATGCCGCCCTTGGTCTTTTCCTTTTCCTCGAGCCTTTTGACGATAACGCGGTCGTGAAGCGGTCTGATCTTCATCCTGTCAATCTCCTCCCTGAAATTATATTTTGATTTTTTCTGCTGGTTTTAAATGAAACCGGCTGTTTTGTGCTCTAAATATATGGCCCCCTGCAATGTTTGTCAAGCGATTTTGGCACTCTTTTTTCGAGAGTGCTAAAATATCTTTGCCCTTGTACTTTTCAGCCGTAAACCGCCTGGCATGGCCCATTAAACCCCGCCTGAAAGAAATAGTTTGACAGAACATGGCAAATGAGATATTTTGTATACCAGTAAGTAGTTGCAGGTATTGTTCTGGAGTAAGCATTAGCTTGCAGTACAGGACCTCAAGCACTTATGAATTTGAGAGAAAGGAGGTCCTGAGCAATGGCAAAGGGAAAAGTGAAGTGGTTCAATGAATCCAAGGGTTTTGGTTTCATTGAAAGGGAGTCCGGTGAGGACGTTTTCGTTCATTATACCTCAATCCAGGGTGATGGTTTCAAGACCCTGAAGGAAGGTCAGGCTGTGGAGTTCGACATAGCCAAGGACGCAAAAGGTTCCAAGGCCGTAAACGTGATCCCCCAGTAATTTAGGGAACTCGAAAAAACAAAAGGCCCCATGCGAAAGCTTGGGGCCTTTTTTTATTTCCAAACCACAAAATCCTCAAAATCCAGCGGGATAAGCACTATCCCACCCCCGGCAGGCAACTTTCCTGTTGCCAGAAATCCACTTTTTGCCTATAATAAGTGTAACAATTGTAACCTGCTATAATCAGAAAGGGGATCTCCCCCCACTGGCAGGCAACATAAGGGGCCTCTAAAAATTAGATATTTTTTCCGAGGTCGAGGAAGGGTGGAAATAAAAAGCGCAGCATATATGACAATATGTGAGCATTTTTATTTCAACCCTGACAAAGAGATCGGGAAAAAGAGCAATTTTTATAGGCACTCATAAACCAGAGGTGGCCGCCTATGGTTACAGGGATCAAGCCGATTGAGCACTTCAAGGAGCTGGTTTCCGACGCCTTGCAGCACCAGAAGGTCATCACGAACGAGATGGCCGAATACTACCTCTCCAGCCTCCTGGCCAGCTTCGCTACAACCGAAAAGAGCATGGACGAACCCCTGGCCATCGCCTACTTGAAGGCTCTTGGCTCGGCAAGAGACGTCCAGCTCCGCCAGATGCGCGATATAGGCGACATCTCTCTTTTCACCTCCGGCTTTTTCTCCGACAGCCTCAAAAGAAAGATAGTGGACATCGACTATTACATGGCGATGGGGTCGTCGTGCTACAGCTACGTGGCCTCGGTCGACAGGAACGAAGGGGTAAGAGGCCTTTTCAGCGAGCTGGCGGCCAAGTTCGCCGCCTTCGTCGACGTATTGAACGAGGTGAGCGAGCGGAGCAGACTCACTTCGTCGAAAGACGTCCTGCGCGTTTACGAGAGATGGCTTCGCACGAAGAGCGCCTTCGCTGAAAAAAGATTGAGGAGCATGGGCATAGAGCCGCTCGATACAGGCACGAAGCCGGTGCACTGAAGAGCAGACTGGCTGTTTTTTCAAAATCCTCTCCCCGTTCCAAGGGGAGAGGATTTTTTTGCCCTCCATCTTGCGCGCTGCCGCGCTCGAGCGGCCTCGCATAAAAACCGTGTAACGCGGCTGCCGCCGCTTTTTCTGTTTACCCGGCTCGCTCGCTTTCAGCCTCCTGCCTCCGAGCAGGCCCGCTTATACAGCCTCGCCCTCCTTCGGAGGGCATCCCTGCTTCCTCGCCTGCTCGCCCCCTCCCCCAACCTTAGGCTTCGCTACGCCGGGTAAACCGTGCATGGTT
>NZ_JAUQXO010000018.1:0-28284 GCF_030834625.1 Geobacter sp. | reverse complement strand
AAATGCCAAGCAACTTGAGTCAAAGGCCAGAAAGCATATGCGGCATTTACAGAACAACCGAACCAAAGTGAAAAAGTTCTTCGAGCACCCCTGTGCTGCCTATGCATCTTAATTGCTCTGTTTATTTGCCGGAGTAATAACCCTATCCTGAACAAACCGGGTAAAGCTCCATGTTAACTAAGCATTTTACAATTATGGCACCAAGCTAATGAAAGATATTTCCATACATAACGCACCAAGCTTGACCTCTGAAATAATACAGTTCCATATTAGCATGAATATAATAGATTGACTTTGTCAGAACAAAGCTGTTATTGTCTAAACAGGATTCGGTATGATGCCGGACAAAAACAAACAGGAAGTATCAGGAGAAAGTACGCACATGGTAAACGGAACAGTAAAGTGGTTCAACGACAGCAAGGGTTTTGGTTTTCTCGAGCAGGAAAATGGTGAAGATGTGTTCTGTCATTTCTCCGCCATCGCAGGTGACGGATTCAAATCCCTTGCTGAGGGCGATAGGGTAACGTTTGAAGTAACCAAGGGGCCGAAAGGTCTTCAGGCCGCAAACGTAACCAGAGTCTAACAACCGTCTCCAGCAGACCCCAAAAGCCCCGGGATAATCTCGGGGCTTTTTTGTTCCGTCAGCTCCCGGTGCCCACGGAAAGGCACCGCGACACCTGGCCTTTCACGATCAACCTGATTCAGATTCCGTTCGCGCAGGAGTTACTCGATGGCAAAACCCAATTTTCAGTTTCAGAAAAGGCAGAAAGAATTAGAGCGGAAGAAAAAGAACGAGGAAAAGCTTCAGCGCAAACTGTCCAAGAAAGACCCCCTTACGGAAGACACCCCTGAGCAAACCTCCGAAGAGGAAGTGACCGAATAACACTGGCGGCCGGCTGATTGGCCGCCTTTTGCTTATCGTCCCCACCTCCACATACGCGTTCAGCCCCCTCAGCAGACCTCGATGACCATGAAGGTCTTTCGCGTTACCCCCATGCCCACCTGCAACTGGTCCCCGACAACCTTGCCGAGCAGGGCGCGGCCAAGGGGCGACTGCGGGGTTATGACAACGATCTCCTCCGCCCCGTCAGCGATTTTGAGTCCCCCCGCTTCAGGGCCGAGAAAGACGCGCTTTGCGGCTCCCTCCTCATCCTCCAGGACAACCATGGCCGTCAGCCGGATCGGCGTCTCATCGTCGAATTCACGCAACTCCAGCACCCGGTAACTTTCCAGGGCCCCCCGAATCTCCTGGGCGCGGTTGGCCTGCCCCTGGGCGACGTAGGATGCCTCCAGCGCCGTGGTGTCGTACTTGTTGTCCGGAATGCACTCCTCGTGGGTCGCGGCTTCATGGGCCACCCGGGCAGCGGTGGAGAGGACGGCGAGATCGGCAGTGAGGGCAGCCGTGATCTGGTGAAGCAACTCCTCCTTGGTCATGGCCGCAGTTGGTCTTTATCCGGGAACGCGGTGCGGGCCAAACCTTTTTCCGACAACTGGACCCCCTCGTCGGTCAGCGTCACCAGGCCGTCCCTGTAGAGCCCCCCCACCGCCTTCTTGAAGGTCTTCTTGCTCATGCTCAGGGCCTCCTCGATGGCCGCCGGGGAACTCCGGTCATGCAGGGGCAAGGTGCCGCCATGGGTCGCCAGGGCCTTGAGAATAACATCCCGGGCGTCCGACACCCCCTCGGCCCCCACCTTGCGCAAAGTGACATCCAGCTTGCCGTCTTCACGCAGACGCTTCACATAGCCGGAGAGCTCCATGCCGGCGCAGGTCCCGGCCGGCAGCTCGTCCCGGTAAAGGAGGGCGGGAAAACGGTGGTTGACGATGACCTTGGCACCCAGGTCGGTGAGCTGCCAGACGAGCAGCGCTACCGCATCACCTTCATGCAGATCAGGCCGCCGGTAGTCAAGGCAGTCGTCGATACGGGCATTGGCAAAGGGACGACCCTGCGGATCAAGCTCCACCTTCACCAGATAGCGCCTGCCGGCCTCCATCCGCTCGGGCTGGAGACGGTATGGCGCCAGCAGGTCCTTTGCCAGGCCCCAGTCGAGAAATGCCCCCGGGGAGCCAACCGACTTGACCGTCAGCAACGCGAACTCGCCAGCCTGGACCAGCGGAAGACGGCATGTGGCCTGCAACTCTCCGGCCACGTCCTGATACAGAAACACCTCCACCTGCTCGCCAGGCTCCGCTTGGGGCGCCTCCCGCCGGGGGAGGTGCGCCAGCCGCTCGCCGGCCTCCAGCCAGACACCTCGCTTGTCAACGCGGGCGACCTTCAGGGTGTGCATACGACAGAGTCCAGGTTGTTCAGTGTATTCCATGTGCCCCTCCACGGGTGCCGCTTGTGCCATTATCAGATAACAGGCTTGAGCACGAGGGTGCTTTTGCCTGCGGGCATAGTAAATCCAATCGAGTTTCATGTCCACTTATCCGGCGCACAAGATGTTGCTTCAGCACTTCCTCTATTGTTCCTCGCGGTAAACTTCCTTCCGGTGGTATAATGAATTTAAGCAGAGAGGAGGCGAAGAGTCATGAGAACCAAGAAATGCGACGTCAAAGTCTGGAGCGGAACCTGTGAACACAGTTCGTACAGCAAAAGTGGAGATAGATATCTCTGCGACGCCTGTGGGGCGATTGCCAAGACCGATCATGAAGTAAGAAGAGAAGGATTCGTCCATGTGAGCGGTGACACAGACTCCTTGAGTTAAGCCGGAAGGCGGGTGTTGTGCGGAGATGGAATGAGATGAGGACGGGCTGCCATAAGGTCGCCTTTTTAATTTCATCTTCTTGCCACGAAAATTCCCTTTTAACCTACGGTATCCAATGGCCTGATGAATTCAAGGAACCGCTCCTGCAGCCGCTCCGCGTCTTCGGCATTCCCCGTGCTGCGCAGGATTTCGATGACGCATTCGGCCGTACAGAGCCCCGACTCCTTCTGATTCTTCCTGAGGTTGTACACGGACTTTTCGGCAGGCGTGAGGCAGACACGCCGGACCTTTTGCAGGTACGGGCTCCGCTGGTGGATCTTCCGTGCCTCGTGCCAGGTGCCGTCGATGAGGATCACGTGCCGTATCCCTGTCAGGTCGCCACCGGCCTCGTCCGCGGTGCCGGGATAAATCAGCGCCACCCCGCCCGCCTCGATCTCCTCCAGAAGTCCGGCCGGCGGCCGCGCCCGGTCCCAGCGGACCTGCTCGGCCGCGCCCCCCAGCACATCGACCACCAGCCGGCCGGTGTTGGAGCGCTTCCCGAACTCCTTGAAATGGGTCAACAGGGTGAATTTCATGGCGGTCAGCCGGTTCTCCGCACCTTGAAGAAGCGGCCCTTGATCCGGTTTCTCCCCAGGCAGGCCAGGGCCTGATCGCAGCTCTGCCGCGCGATGGCCACGTAGGTATGGAAATCGAAGACATCGATCTTCCCCACCTCGCTCCCGGCTATCCCCCCCTCGCCGGTGAGGGCCCCCAGGATATCGCCGGGGCGAAGCTTGTTCTTGCGGCCGCCGTCGATGCAGAGGGTCACCATGGGGGGGAGCGGCGGTCTCCCCGGGGCCGGCGCCAGCGCGGCCAGGTCGCCCCGGGAGATGGTGCTTCCCAGTGCATCCTCGATGGCCGCGACCAGCCGGCTTTCCCGGGGCGTCACCAGGCTTACGGCCAGCCCCTGCTCCCCGGCCCGGCCGGTGCGGCCGACGCGGTGGGTATGGACCTCCGGGTTGCGGGACAGCTCGTAGTTGATCACCGCCGGGAGCTCCTTGATGTCGAGCCCCCGGGCGGCAACGTCGGTAGCCACCAGCACCGAGGCGCTCCGGTTGGCAAAACAGACCAGCACCTGGTCCCGCTCCCGCTGTTCCAGATCGCCATGGATGGCCAGAGCCCCATAGCCCCGGCCGGCCAGGGCATCGGCCACCTCCTGGCACTCGATCTTCGTGTTGCAGAAGATCAAGGTCGATTCCGGGCGATAGTGGCCGAGAATCCGCGCCACCGCCTCGATCCGCTCCTCCCTGTCCACCTCGTAGAAGACCTGCTCGATGGCCCCCTCGTCGTGGGCCTCGTCCACGCTCACCTCCACCGGCTCCCGCTGGATCGCCCCGCTCATGGCGGCAATGGAGTCCGGGTAGGTGGCGGAAAAGAGGAGGGTCTGCCTCTTGGGCGGCATGGCGGCGATCAGGGCGCTGATGTCATCCTGGAACCCCATGTCGAGCATCCGGTCCGCCTCGTCCAGCACCAGGGTCCGCAGCGCGGAGAGGTCGAGGCTGCCCCGCCGCAGATGATCCAGGAGTCGGCCGGGGGTCCCCACCACCACATGGGCGCCATGCTCCAGGGAACCCAGCTGGGGACCGAAGGGGACGCCGCCGCAGACCGTCAGGATCTTGATGTTGTCGGTGAACCGGGCCAGGCGCCGCAGCTCCTTGCCCACCTGGTCGGCCAGCTCCCGGGTCGGGCAGAGCACCAGGGCCTGCACACGGCGGGATGACGCCTCCAGGTGCGTCAGCAGGCCGATGCCAAAGGCCGCGGTCTTGCCGCTGCCGGTCTTGGCCCTGGCGATCACGTCCTTGCCCGCCAGGATGAGCGGGAGGCTGTGGGCCTGGACCGGCGTCATCCCGGCATAGCCGAGGGAGGCCAGGTTCCTGAGCATGGGGGCTTTCAGATGGAGGGAAGAAAATGCTTTCGGGTTCATGGGTTTGCTCTCTCATTCTGCGCCCGCAAAAAAACCACAGGAGATTGGCCCTGTGGTTCAGACGCATACCAGATATAGCATGGTACGGCTCGCGGAGCAATTCATTACCCCCGCTCGGTGCAGCGGCGCTGTCGGCCCGGGTCTGGCGGGCTCCGATGCGACCGTTTCACCACTAAAGTTCTTCTTAAATTCTCCGATAAGAATAACAAGTTTCTTGTCGTCAACCCTTCCTGTCCCTCGTACTTGCATCGTCCCGTTGTTTTCCCCATAGTCGGCCGAAAACACGATGGGCTCCTTATGAGAAAGAAGATACTTGCCGCACTCTTTGTGTTGTTCATGCTTTTTGCTCTCGGGGCACTGATTGCGGCGCTGAATATTGCAAACACCACCCGGATTTTCAACAACCTCATCAAGCTCCATCAGATCGAGGCAATGCGGAATGATCTGGTCGAGAATGTCCTTAAGGTTCAATCGGACCTTTATACGGTCAATACGCCGCTGGGTCGCGGCCTGGAAGAAATTGTCACGACCGTTGACGGACTTGAAACGTCGGCCAGGAAATGCACCTCCTGCCACCATAAGCCCGCAATAGCCCAGAAGCTGGATAAGACCCTGGTGCTCATCAGTGGCTTGAAGGAGGCATTGAGTTACTACATAACGGCATCCGCCAACAGGGAAAGAATAGACAAACTGAAAGCCGATGCCGCACTGATCGGAAACGAGCTTCTCCACCATACGGAGACAATGGCGTTCGATGCCGCAAAGAATATCGACATTTCGACAAATCATGCGTTGGTTGAAGTAAAAAAGACAAAGCTGATACTCATCGTCCTGCTTATAGTCACCGCGTGTTCCGGGTTGCTGATCGCGTGGAATCTGACGAGGGCAATCACACGACCCACCCATCAGCTTGTGCTCGCAACGCGAAAGATCGCATCAGGCGAGCTTGGCTATACGATTGACGAAGAATATAAGGCCGAGTTTGGAGAGCTGGCCAGAAATTTCAACCTGATGAGTGTCTCGTTACATAACGGCTACACCAAACTGCAGCAGGAAATCACCGAACGAAGGCAGACCGAAGAGGCTCTGCGCAAAAGCGAAGAGCGCTATGCCCTTGCAGCCCTTGGCGCCAACGATGGGTTATGGGATTGGGATCTGAAGGCCAATATCGTTTATTATTCGCCCCGCTGGCAATCCATGCTCGGCTTCGATGAGCCTGAGCTTGGCAACAGCCCGGAGGACTGGCTCAATCTGATCCATTCCGATGACCGCATCCAGCTGGAGGCGAAAATAACCGCCCATCTCGATGGGCACCTGACACACTTTGAAAACGAGCATCGCATGCGCCATAAGGATGGAACCTATCGCTGGATGCGAAGCAGGGGCATTGCCCTGAGGGATTCCTCAGGAACGCCCTACCGCATGGCCGGATCGCAGACAGACATCACTGAACACAAGCAAACGGAAGAACTTTTGGTTCACGATGCGTTTCACGATACCCTGACCGACCTGCCGAACCGCGCTTTGCTGATGAATCGACTGCAACATGTGATCGATGTTGCGCAGCGGCGGAAAGATTATCTCTTTGCCGTACTTTTCATCGATCTTGACCGATTCAAGTTTATCAATGACAGCCTTGGCCATGTACTAGGCGACCAGCTCCTGATCGCCGTAGGCAAAAGGCTTCAGGGATTTGTTCGGGCCTGTGACACTGTCGCCCGCCTTGGCGGAGACGAGTTCGCGGTTCTCCTCGAAGATATCAAAGACAGCAGTGACGCGGTAGCCATAGCCCGAAGGATACAAGTGGACCTGCCATTGCCTTTCACTCTTTGCGGGCATGATGTGTTCACCACCGCAAGCGTCGGAATCGCCCTCTATACCGAAGGGGAGACACGGCCGGAACACCTGTTGCGCGACGCTGACCTGGCCATGTATCAGGCAAAGGCCAACGGCAAGGCCTGCTACGAAATTTTCGATGCGGCCATGCACGAGCGACTGGTCAGGAGCCTGACGCTGGAAACCGACCTGAGGCATGCAATCGAGCGCAATGAATTGCGGCTTCACTATCAACCCATACTATCGCTAACCAGCGGCAGAATTAACGGCGTTGAGGCCCTGGTCCGATGGCAGCACCCGCTCCACGGACTGATCTACCCCGTTGAGTTCATTCCCATAGCTGAAGAGACCGGACTGATCACAACCATAGGCCAATGGGTCCTCCGTGAGGCCTGCCGCAAGACCAGTCACTGGCATAAGCAGTTTCCCGCCGCTACCCCCCTGACAATCAATGTAAATCTTTCCAGCAAAGAGTTCACGCCTCTGCTCATCGAAAACATCAGGCAACTTCTCCGTGAAATAGATATCGACCCAGCCTCCTTGCACCTCGAAATCACGGAAAGCACGATTATGTCGAACCCTGCTTCCACGGCGGCATTGCTCCTGGAGCTGAAAGAGATTGGGGTTGGCCTCCAGATTGATGATTTTGGCACCGGGTATTCATCGTTGAGCTACCTCCATAATTTTCCGATCAGCGCCTTGAAGATCGATCAATCCTTCATCAAAATGGTGAACACTGACAAGGAAAACCTGGAGATCGTCAAAACCATAGTTGCATTGGCGCACAACCTGAGCATGGATGTGATTGCCGAGGGGGTGGAGACAGCAGAGGAATTGGAGATTTTGCGGGAACTGGGATGCGAATATATCCAGGGATACCTGATCTCCAAGCCGCTCGAATCGGGACATGTTGAAGATTTTCTTGAAGAGGAATCGTGTCGCGTAGATTCCAGAAGTCATCAGGTCTGAACAACTGTTACAGGAGGCCGCCATGAGATTCGTAATCGTCAAAATAATTTCGGTCATGACTTTGTTGGTGCTCCCCATGACAACTTTCGCACAATCACCACAGCGACAGCTTGTCATAGGACTGATCCCGGAAATGAACGTCTTCAAGCAAATGGAGAGGTTCAATCCGTTGGCCAAGTACCTTACAGACAAAACAGGCATTGACGTTAAATTCACCATCCTCAGCAGATATGGAAACATTATCGACAGATTCACGGCGGATCGACTGGACGGCGCCTTTTTCGGTTCCTTCACCGGAGCCCTTGCAATCCAAAAACTCGGCGTGGTTCCCCTGGCAAGGCCGGTGAATCTGGATGGTGAATCCACCTATCATGCGCATCTGTTTGCGAGAACGGACAGTGGAATTAAGGGCATCGCAAAAATGAAGGGGAAGAAAATGGCCTTTGTCGACAAAGCCACAACAGCGGGATACATATACCCCGTAGCCTACCTGAAGGAACACGGCATCACGAATTACAACAAGTTTTTCAGCGAGATTTATTTTGCGGGAAGCCACGATGCTTCATTGTATGCGGTTTTGAACAAGAAGGCCGACATCGGTTCGTGCAAAAATACGATTTATGACATGATTAGAAGAACTAACCCGCGTATTGACAAGGAAATTGTCATTCTGGCTGAATCATCAAATGTTCCTTCCAATGGGCTCTGCGTGAGAAAAGGACTAGACCCGCAAATTGCCGACACACTCCGTGTTGCTCTCCTGAATCTGGACAAAACGTCCGAAGGAAAAGCAGTCCTTGCTAAACTGAACTTCATAAAATTCATTCCGACAACAGTCAATGACTATAAACCGGTTTTTGAGATGGCCCTTAAGGCAGGAATAGACCTGAAAAAATATAACTACAAGAATGAGTGACACATGAATCCGTGAGGCCTGTGTGCGAGAACGAGTTCGCGCACCATTGGCACATAGGCCTCATGTGAGGTTCTGTACGGTTGATTCCCCTACCCCCTTCCACGGGCTCGAAGGGCTTCCCTGACTCCCGGCATGTCCCCGAAATCCTTCGCATCTACTTTCACCATGACGGTGTATAATGAATTCAGGCAAGAACATGTGGTTCAGAAGGAGCCGCGTGGGCTCATCCATTTTGCCTGTGGCCGCCTTTGCCTGAATCAAACGGGAGGTGTTACCATGAGATCATTCATGTCGAAATACAGTTCCCACTGTTACGCGCTGATGCGGATCGTTGTCGGTTTCCTGTTTCTGTGGCACGGCGCCCAGAAGCTGTTCGGATTTCCGGTCGGAATGCCGGGAGATGTCCCCGCATTTATCACCTATGTCGCTGGTCCAATCGAACTGATAGGCGGCATCCTAGTGATGATCGGCCTGTTCACACACTGGGCAGCCTTCATAACCAGCGGTCAGATGGCCGTCGCCTATTGGATGGTGCACGGAACCCAGGCGTTGTTGCCGATCCAGAACAATGGCGAACTGGCAGTGCTGTATTGCTTCGTGTTCCTGTTCATCGCTTCGCAGGGGGGCGGTATCTGGAGCGTTGACTCCCTGAGGAGCGGCGGTAGAGGTAAAGGGTCATGACGATCAGTTTTCTGCTTGAAAGGGTACTCACAGCCAATCTGATCTTCACGACCCTGATCTTCTACGGGGTAACGCATTATTTTGTACGGCACGGCCGCCGTGATCACGAGTGCGTCCCGGGAATTTTTTCTAGTTTTTCAAACTTTGTCATGGTTCAATGATGCCGCGTAAACGGCGGGGCACAATGCCTCCGCCCTCTTTTTGATCCAAACCGTTACGGCCCCAACACATGACAGACCAGGGAGACACGCGATGATACGAATGATGATTTTAGCAGGGATGCTACTCCTGCTGCAGGGGTGTGTGCTGACAAAAGTGGTGACGGTCCCCATGCGGGTAACCGGTGCGGTGGTTTCTATCGTGCCGGGAGTCGGCAATACGATCCACGACGGGATCGATACTGCGGCTGATGTGGTCGATGACGTGCCGATCTGATTGTTCAAAAGGCTCGCGTTCTGCCTGGGGGATTGACAGCCGGTCCGTTGGATTTACTCTTGTATGACGCAACGCAAAGTTATCCAACAAGGAGGAATCGACATGAAACGGTATCTGGCACATGCCCTGACGTTGTCGCTGGCGACGCTGCTCGTTTCCGGACCGGCAATGGCGGCGGAACACCCGGGAAATGCGGTCGAGCATCCGGGCGTAAAGGTTGAGAAAAAAGGCAAGGCAATCACCGCCAAGGTCGTCAAGAAGTCGATAAAAGAGCACGTGAAGGCCGCGGCCAAGGCCACCAACGGGGTCTTCGTCATCAAGGACGACAAGCTGAACAAGGAGTGGAAACTGAAGCTCGCCAAGATCCACGACCCGGTCCGGAAGTTCGAGAAGGAAGGAAAAACCATCTACTTCACCTGCTCCGACTTCAAGGAGGTGGACAGCAAGAACGTCCTCGACATCGATTTCTGGATGGTGGAGAAAAGCGGCACGCTGGAGGTGATCGATACAAGGATCCACAAGCTGAACGGCGAGCCGCGCTACACCTACGAAGGGACGGAACTGAAGGAAATCAGGTAACGGATCGGTGTCATCCCTTCACGAAGGGGGTGAGGAGAAACGCCCTGAGCCGCATCGTCTCCTCCCCCCTCGGCTTCACCAGCCCCACCCGCTCAAGTTCATCCACGCCCCTCGCCCAGTGATGGCTCCGGAAAATCCTGTCCCAGACACTGAATATCGCCGAAAAGTTGGCAACATAGCACTCCCGGTGGAGGGAGTGGTGGCAGCGGTGCATCCGGGGGGTGACGATGACCCGCTCCAGCGTGTCCTGGATGCCGAGCGGAATGGCGACGTTGCTGTGGTGGAACTGGGAAAAGGTGGTGAGGAGCATGTCGAAGGCGACGAGTCCCCAGAGCGACGGCCCCCAGAGAAGGATGACGAGGCACTTGACGCCCCCCGAAATGATCAGCTCGCCGATGTGGAACCGAGAGGCGGTGGTGACGTCGATCTCCATGTCGCTGTGGTGAGCCTTGTGGAAGCGCCACAGAAGACCGATCCGGTGGTTTGCCAGGTGCATTCCGTAGTCCCACAGGTCGAAGACGATCACCGTCGCGACGATCTCGCGCCACCCGGAGAGGCCGAGAACTCTGCTCAGCCCGATGTTATGGCCCTGCGCGTAGGTGAGGGCCGTAAAGGTGGGCCACGATATGAGGAGGTAGAGGATAAGGCTGTTGGCAATGCTGATGCCAACGTGGAACCGGACGCGGAACGGTTTTCTCTGCTCCGGCGCGGCGAAGGGTGCAACCCGCTCGCAGAAAAGGAGACCCGTCAGGACTGCGACGTAACTGGCAATTCTCAACAGGAATGGAGACGTCACAATCCCCCCGTCGCATTTTCGTGGAGCCCCCAGAAGGCGGGCAAGAAACTCCGGTCTGCCCCACTCACGGAATCAGCACGATCTTGCCGAAGGTGCTCGACTCCACGACGGCGTGGTGGGCCTCTGCCGCATCGGCAAGGGGCAGCTCCCTGCCCACCACCGGCCGGAGGGTGCCGTTGGCAAGCCCTTCGCCAAAGGCTGCATGCATGCTGGCCAGCTCCCTGTCGCTGGCGTTGAAGAGGATCATGCCGAGGATGGCGGCTTCCTTCCCCATGGCGGTACGCGGATCGATCTCCACCCGGCCGCGGCTGCCGATCACCACCACCCGTCCCCCCTTTGCCAGCACCTCAAGGTCACGGTCAAGGTTCACGTTGGCGAGCATTTCCAGGATGACATCGACACCCTTGCCGCAGGTGAGCTCCTGCACTCTGCCCAGATACCCCTCGGTGCGGTGATTCAGGACATGGTGGGCACCCTGGGCCAGCACCAGCGCTTCCCCCTTCTCCGTGCCGGCGGTGCCGATCACCCGCAGTCCGGCTCCCCGGGCAAGCTGCACCGCCGCGATACCCACCCCGCCACTGGCGCCATGGACCAGCACCGATTCCCCCGCCACCCCGTGGGCACGCTGGAACAGCGCCCGAAATGCGGCGCCATAGGGGACACCGATGGCCGCACCCTGGCCGAAGCTGATTCCTTCAGGGAGCGGATGAGTCTGGAACTCCTTGCAGAGCACCTCTTCCGCATACGTGCCGCTGAGGGACCAGGCGACATAGACACGCTCGCCCACATGCCGGTGCCTGACTTCCGAGCCGACGGCGCTGATGACGCCGGCCCCGTCGAAACCGGGCGTGTAGGGGAGTTTCAGATCGGGACGGTACTGACCGGAACGGATATAGGTATCAACCGGGTTCACGCCGACGGCGTGCAGCCTGATCACGACTTCCGCCGGCCCCGGGGTCAGGGGGGCAACCTCTTCAAGCCCCATAACTTCCGGTTCGCCAAATTCATGGACTCGAATCGCTTTCATGATGATCACCCACTCCTTTAGGGACTTGGAATAAACTGATATACCAAGTTTTTACGCTCAGATTTGGGTCAGATTTGTCGCTCCCGATTGAGCAAAACCGCAGGCGTAGCAGGGCTACGTCGAGGATTTTGCGATTGAGGGGGCGGCAAAGATGGCCTGAAGATGAGATGTAAAACGGTATATTTGTTTGTTCCGAGTCCCTTAACTCTCTTGACTCCTTTGCTACTGATTATATCACCTCCAAAGTATCCGGCGCAGATGCGTTTGCAGCGCGGCTGCCTGGGTACTTCCGCGCAGAAACAGGAAAGGCAGCCCATTGGCTGCCTTTTGCATTGAGCAGGTGTCCCCGGATTTCGCCTTCCGCGATGAGCTTCCCGCGGCAAGCGACATCAACGGCCGGGATACCACCGGTTCATTCAATTTCGCCATCTACGACGACCAGGTGGTGACCGACGTCTTCACCCAGCCCGGAAAATACTACGGCCGTAAGACCTCGCAACATGCCGAAGTAGAGCGTTACCAGCGCCTCTATGAACTGATCGGGCACAGCGCCCACCCCCTGGCGGTCGACGAGGAGAGTTTCGTTATCGCCTCGGAGGCCTACGCCATCGCCTCATAAAAGCGTTAATCTCTTTTTTTTCTGTGGGGTATACTGGGCGCTGCCACCAATTGGCAGAGCGGGGAGACAACTGATGATACGACTACTGATTCTTATGGGAATGCTTCTGGTATTACAGGGGTCCCCATGCGGGTGACCGGCGCGGTAATCCCAATCGTTCCGGGGGTCGGCAATACGATCCACAACGGAATCGACACGCAGCTGATGTGGTCGATGAGGTGCCGCTCTGAATTCCTGCAGTGGTGGATCTGCTCCCCAAACAGCGGAGGCGGCCGTTTGGTCGCCCCTTCCCCCTTGCTTAGAGGCACAGGAGCGCCGGCAGATCGTGGACGCTGTCCAGAAGCCAGCGGGCGGCGCCAAAATCGCCCCCCCGATTCATGTGACCGGGGATCGCGGCGACGGCAAGACCGGCTCGAACTGCGGAGATAACCCCCCGTTCCGAATCCTCTATTGCCAGACAACGGCCAGGATCGAGCCCGGCCCGGGCGCAGGCGGTCCGGTATGGCTCCGGATCGGGCTTCGACGCGCCGTAATCCTCCCGGGTAAGGATGAAATCGAAGTAGCTGAGAAGTCCGCTCGCCCGATGTGTCTGGAGAAAATTCTCGCGACGACAGCTGGTAACGATCGCCATGGGAAGTCGGCCATAGAGCCGCTCCAGGGTTTCCCGGACACCCGGCATCACCCGCGCCTCCGCCCCCAGAAGCCGGAAATAGATCTCATCCCTGACCCGGCGCAACTCCCCTGCTTCACGGGAGCTCTGTCCCGGGCCGGCGACCAGGTCGAGCACGCTCTCCCCCTGGCGCAGGGATATCCGGCAGAAGTCGTCAAGGGACAGCTCCACCCCCACCCCCGCCAGGGCCTCGGCATTGGCCTGATAGTAGAGGTGCTCGGTCTCCATCAGCACCCCGTCGTTGTCCCAAAAAATCCCGTCGAACATGTTTGATCTTACCTCGCGTTACGCCTCTGCCCTGTCCTGCCCACGACAACCATTGTGGTTCAGTTAGCCGTCAAATTTCAAGAGCGGACACAGCGAAGGCGGCCGTTTGGCCGCCTTTCGAAGTGAGTGGATGTCCCCGGATTTCGGGCGACCGCGATGGCCGGTTACCGGCGAGGCGCTTCCAGGAGCGGCTTCAGAAATTTTTCAAAGGTGGCCCGTTGTTTTGCGGTCAGCAGATCGAGGTTCCCTTCGTTGTCGAGCAAGAAGGTGCCGACGCCGATGACCGTCTTTGCCAGATAGCCGGTGCCGGCCACGCTCTTTTCAATTTCGTCGGTTCGTTTGGTGAGCAGATTGCGCAGCCAGCGCAGGTTGACTTCCATAGTTTGATCTCCTGCATTCTTCAAATTGAATATGGTGCCCCCGGAATTATGTCCGGGGTCATTGTGGCCCAGCTCGCATCGAAATTACAAGCTCAGATCCGGAGAACGCGACGCACTGGTCGCCGCATGTCGTTCCCGGAGTTATCGTGACGGATCTCTGTGCCTATCTCCCGTAGCCTCCCTGGTAGGGACCGAGGATCTTTTGCAGGTGGGGTCTGAGGGAGGCCAGGAGCGCCAGCATGGCGTCGGGACGGGTTGCAAGCCGGCAAGGACATCGACCATGTGACCGGAATGGCTGACCCCTTCGATTTAAATGCGAGGGGGATACAACAAGAACATAGTGGGGTCATGTTTGCAAGATCCGATGAGGACGAGAAAAAAACCTTGACCAAACTAGACCGATCTGTCTAGCATGTATCCATGACCAGACGCGACACACGAGCAGAGTTGATAACGGCAGGTATGCAGTTGTTTGCCACCTGCGGGTACAACGCCACCGGCATCGACACCGTGCTGAAGCAGGCAGGGGTGCCAAAAGGCTGCTTCTACCACCACTTCGGCAGCAAGGAAGAATTCGGCCTGGCAGTCATCGAGGCCTTTGCCGGCCGTTTTCTGGCCCGGCTGGACGTTTTCCTGGCGGATGAATCGGCAACTCCGCTGGAGCGGCTGAGGATTTTTCTCGAACGGGGTCTGACCCAGCTGGCGGATCACCAGTGCACGGTCGGCTGCCTGATTGGCGATCTGGGGCAGGAGTTGGCCGCCCGGAATGACCGGCTGCGCGGCCGCCTCGACGAAATCATCCACTCCTGGCGAGAGCGTTTTGCCGTCTGCATCAGTGAAGCCCAGCAGGCGGGAGAGCTCCCCCGATCCTATGACCCCCACGTCATTGCCGGATTTATCTTTTCCGGCTGGGAGGGGGCCATCCTCAGCGCCAAAGTAATGAGATCGCCCCAACCGGTGCGGGACTTCATCGACACCCTCTTCAGCACCGTCCTCACGAAACCATAATCTCCCAACGATACCGTCACCATGTCCGGCTCGCCGGATGAACCAGCAACCAAGAAGGAGCACCAGGTTATCTTATGACAAAGGAGAACGTATGAACGTCGTGGCATTCAACGGCAGCCCCAACAAGGAAGGGAACACCTGGCATGCGCTGAAAATGGTGACTGCGGAGCTGGAACGGGAGGGGATCGAAACCGAGATCATCCAGGTGGGGAACAAGGCGGTCAGGGGGTGCATTGCCTGTTACCAGTGCGCCAAGAACAAGAATGAGCAATGCGTGCTCCCCGGCGACGAGGTCAATGAGTGGATCCAGCAGATGAAGCAGGCGGACGGGATCATCCTCGGCTCCCCGGTGCACTACTCCGCCATCGGCGGGACCATGAAATCGTTCCTGGATCGCGCCTTCTTCGTCACCAGCGTCAATGACGGCATGCTTCGTCACAAGGTGGGCGCCGCGGTGGTGGCGGTGCGGCGCTCCGGCGGTCTGCCGACCTTCGACCAGCTGAACAACTTCCTCAACTATGCCGAGATGCTGCTGCCGACCTCCAACTACTGGAACGTAATTCATGGACGAACACCAGGAGAAGTGGTCCAGGACCTGGAAGGGGTGCAGATCATGCGGGTGCTGGGGAAGAACATGGCCTGGCTGATGAAACTGGTGGCGCATGGCAAGGGGGCCATACCCCCGCCGGAACGGGAAGACAAAACGTTATTCAGTTTTATTCACTGAAACCGGGAAAGCGCCACAAAACAATAAAGGCGGCCGATTGGCCGCCTTTTGATTTCCTAACCGTACAGTTCCGTCCCTTCTCTAATGATTGATAAGTATTCCTCATGGAGAAACACCCGATCCCGCTTTTTGCCGCTCACTTCCCTAAGAATTCCGAGTTCAGCCAGATTATTAACCGCCTTGCCTGCTGCCGGCAAGCTGATACCGAGCTCACGTGCCACAATAGCGATACTGACATAGGGACGGCGATAGAGCAGATCGAGCAGCGCCATGGCCGTGGGCGCCGCCTTTCCCAATCCTGACAGTTTCTGCCGGTCAGAGGCCTGCAAATCCATTATTGCCTTGGCGGCATCAGTTGCCTGCTTCGAGATTTCATAGACGCCTTGCAGATAATACTTGATCCACCCTTCCCAGTCGCCATCCTTCCTGACGGCGTTGAGCCGTTCGTAATACTCCTGGCGATGCTTCTTGAAAAAAAGGCTCAGGTACAACAGCGGCCTTTCCAGAACCTGGTCATGGCAGAGGATAAAAGCGATCAACAGCCGCCCCATTCGGCCATTTCCGTCCAGAAAGGGGTGGATGGTTTCGAACTGGGCGTGGGCCAAGCCGGCCTTGAGCAGCGGAGGAATCGACTCATTGTGGAGGAATTTTTCCAGTTCACCCAGACACGGCAGCACTTCATGGGGGGGTGGCGGTACGAAGGCGGCATTGCTCGGCATGGTGCCACCGATCCAGTTCTGGGTCGTGCGGAACTCACCAGGGCTCTTGTGCCCGCCACGGGTCCCGGTCATCAGGCGGGCATGAATCTCCTTGATCAGCCGCAGGCTCAAGGGGAGCTCTCGCAACCGCTGCAGCCCGTAATTCATGGCGGCGACATAGTTGGACACCTCGTTGATGTCCTCCGGTGAGCTCTTACCCTCAATCTCGCCTTCATACTCCAGTAGATCATCCAATGACGCCTGGGTCCCCTCAATTTGAGAGCTGAGAACCGCCTCCTTGCGGACGTACATGTAGAGAAAGAGATCTGGGTTGGGGAGGGTGTAGGTGCTGCCGTCCAAACGCCCCAGCGCCCGATTGGCCCGCTCCATTAAACGGCCCATCTCGTCGTCGATCTGCAGTGGCGGTACAGGCGGCAGCGGATTTGGAACAAAGGTGCAGTAGCCGTCCGGTCCTTTCTGCTGCACGACCAGCCTGCCGCCACGCGGGGATACCTCGGTAAACATTGCAGCTCCCGCTAAACCTTACACGTTTTTCGTTTTTCCCGACCCAGGGTGCTACGTAACGATCGTTTCATTACGCAAGCAGCAAATAAACTTTAAAGCCTTATCGTTTATTAGTCAAGAATGCTATGCAACGAAAACGAGTTTTTCTTTCTTAAAGCAGCCTGCTAGTCATGAAACAATAAAGGCGGTGCCGACACCGATGACCGTCTTTGCCAAATAGCCGGTGCCGGCCACGCTCTTTTCAATTTCGTCGGTTCGTTTGGTGAGCAGATTGCGCAGCCAGCGCGGGTTGACTTCCATATTCTGAACTCCTGCAATTTTTAAATTAAATATGAAGTCCCCGGAATTCTTCTGCCTTGTCCCTGGAATTTCTCTCTTTACTGTACCTTCACTACAGGTAGCGCCCTCCTAGCCCCACCTCCACGAAACGTCGACAACATAACACTATCACCGATAACAGGCTTGTCTCCATAAACACAATCCTTATGAAAGAAGACATCCTCACCATTAACATTAATAAACCCCCAATGCTGGTTAGGCATCTTATGAACTGTACCGAAACATCGGTGTTCCACCGGATAACAAAGAGTATTGCATTGTTCAACGATGACATCCGCTGTGGGGCGAGCGGTCGGGTTTTTTTGCAGACATTGCAATACAATTTGTATTAATTGGTTGGAAAGCGTAGCAAACTGGGGGTTAGACGTCATGAAAGTTGGAAACCCAGGAGGTTTTGCCTCCATAATTTTGGTAACAGCTGGCAAACCTTTACCATATGGTACGTTACCGGCCAGCAGTTCATACATCATCGCCCCTATCGACCAAACATCGGCAGGTTTACCAACTTCTCTTGGAGTCTCAATCGCCTCAGGCGCCATATACGGGAGCGCCCCGACAACAGTTCTTGACGCGGAAATCGATTCGCCACCACCCTCGACAACTTCAGCAATTTCCTCGTCCGCCATTTTGGCAATGCCGAAATCGGTAATCTTGATAGAGCTCAGTTGAAACCCGCCCGTCACCATAACATTGGATGGTTTGAGATCGCGGTGAATCACTCCGGCATGGTGCGATGCGGCCAGGCCCTTGGCTAGATAGTGAAAAATTCGTGCCGCGAGATAAGGATCCAGATACTTCGCTTTTTTCAGGAGTGCCTTATCCATATCCGTGCCTTCAATCAATTCTTCGACAAGATACTGGCGCTTATCGTATTCCAGATAATCAAGGGTCTTTGCAACATTGGGATGGTTCACTCTAGCAGAAACTATGGCACTACGCTGGAAGCGTTTTTTGGCGGAATCATTCTTGGGAGTTTTGAGAGCTACGTTCCTTTTTAGTTCAAGATCCTTAGCGGCATAAACAAACTGCATACCCCCTTCACCTGCATCATCGATTACTTCGTAACGCTCCTGAATGAGATCACCTGCTTTATGTGGGCCGCTCATAGCACAACCTCCGGATTCGAGACATCAAAGGTTATATAGGCGCGGCTGCTGCCTCTATGCGCCCCACCGAGTGCTACGACACAAGAACCGGGGATTTCCTCACCGGGGACAGCTGGGTTATTATTGATGTACACCTCACCGGTTGCTATATACACAATGAACTTCAACCCGGTGTACATAATTTCAATGTTCCCCACACCGGGGTAATCGAGCCCAGCGGATGGATTGTCTGTCTTGATAATATACGTTGTGCCTTTGTACACTGCCAAGGCCCTATGTTTCCCACGCAATAAATGCCGTGCAAGTTCATCCCGTACGATTTCCATTGTCGGCCGATCCGCAGGATTATAGGCGAGGCACGCATTCAGCAGGCTGATCAGTTCTGTAGGCATTGTAACCGGCAAAGGTGAAAACTGATCATCGGTTATCGGTTGCGGGGGGAGTTTTTTCATACAGACCGGCAAATCATGGCAGGCGAGGAAAATCGCCGTTGCCCCGAAGGCGTAGGTATCGATGGCTAGTGTAATGGGGATGGTGGAATCTCCAAAAAGCTCAGGGGCGGCAAAACCATATGTACCTTTAAATCCTTTGGTTTTGGCGTCAAGCCCCTCTTGTTTTGCCAGACCGAAATCGAAAATTTTCACGATCCCTTCGGCATCGAGCTTCATATTGTTGGGCTTGATATCCCGATGAATCACTCCGGCTTTGTGAATATCCGCGATTCCCGAAGCAATCTGCCAGAGCGTCTTCAGATAATTATCGGCGGATTGCTGCGGGTAATCGCTGTCCCACAGAAGATCCCCTTCAATAAACTCTTCTACGATGCCTAGTGAGTCATTTTCACCCTTTACAATGTCATAGACCTGTACAACATGTTTGGAACGCATCTTCAGCAAGGCGCGCAATTCTTTTAGGATGAGCTTTTTCTCGTTTTCGTCCTGGATGAACTTTATGGCGACCTTTCTGTCTAGATGATTATCCGTGCAATAAATTACTTTGCTGAAACCGCCACTGTCCGAGTCGCCAAGCGGAGTATAGCGTTTTGGGAGATTAATCACGGTTGCCGTCCTTATCGACGTCAGCGTTGAAATAGATATTCAACTGCGGGCGTTCCGACGCAATATCAGTATCATCAATCTTCGGAACAATCTTTTCCGTCACCTTCTTTTTAGCCTGTCGTTTTTTCTTTAGCAGATGTGTTGGGTGCGCGACTTCCTCTGCTGTCTTTTGCACAGCTGGTTTCTTCTCCCATGACTGCTTATTCATAATCCGTTCGTTATTGTACATATCGACTGTCACGATTTGTAACTCGCCATACGGGTCCCATACTTGGACAGTTCCCGGATCATTCGAAAACGGCAATCGAGCGGAAAATGGCTTAAATGCAATGACACTGGCGTTATCATGCCCGCCGCACCATTTGGCGACATCTATAAGCCTTCGGACGGCAAGAGCAGAGTCTTTTGCCGAGTCAACAATCAGTTGCATGGTCTGCCTTTCGACAAAATGTACACCATCACAGGTCAGGAAAATCGACTCATGCAGTGCTGGAATATCCACAATGTGCGGCTCCATGCCCTCGCCCATCCCGATAAATTGTAGTATCTCGTTTCTGTGCTGGTAAGCATCCTTATTGTTGGGGAGTAACCCCAACATCGTATCATCAACAGAAAGCTGCTCCAGTGTGCCGTCCTGATAGATATAAATCCGGCTATCCCCGATATTCACGCCAAGAACGCCATCGGCACTGTCATGAATAATCGCGGAAAGGGTGGCGCCGCCCCGCCCGTGGTACACGGCATAAACTGAGCTGTTCGCCTCTTGTGTGGCACGACTAAGACGTGCTGACAGCGGCAGTTCCCGGTAAAGGATGCAAGCTGCAAAAAAACTGGCAACAGCTTGCGAAGCACATGCTGAGCCTTCGGCCATTCCTCCCATGCCGTCACAGAGCACAGCAGCGGTGAAGGAACGTCCCCTACCAAGCTCCATTCGGAGCACGGCAACCCGATCCTGGTTTTCGGTACGGACGACGCCGATATCCGAACCAATAGCCAGCGGCAGTTCGCCGACTCGTCGAATTGCCGACGGAGTGGTTTTGCGTGAAAGCCAGGAATATAGACGTGCTGTAAGCTTATTTGGAATCATTTCGTTCATGGAATACCTTATTAGTATGGCCGCATCTTCAAAATAAACTGTGAAATATCATGCCGATGATGAGTTAGCAAGAGCCATCTATTGTGGAATACAGCCATAATCAGGGTCAACCTCGGGGTCAAATTCCGGGGACATCCTTATTTGTTTGTTACTGACAAAAACCCCACATATTCCCGCCCATTTATATCAAACGCTACGACCTTGCCAGCCAACAGTCCCTCAACCTGCTCCCGCGTGAGCCTGAACTCGAATGCGCCATAATTCTCGCCAAACTCTGCACGCGCATTCTTCGTATCCTCGATCAGCTCGATGCGATCATCACCGGGACCCGCGTCCATCCCTCCCCAACCAGCCATCACATCCCCAGACCTTTCCGTACCTTTTGGGCAATCTTCTCCGTCGCACAACGAGCTTCCACCGCCGTTTCCCTGGTGTATTCGGTCGGCAAGTGAACCAGATAGCATGGCCTCAGCCATTCCTTGACCATTGCGGGATCAACCATGGAGCACTTTTCCTTCCCTGAATACCGCTGTTACGAAGGGATCGCCCAAGGCCAGGCGCTCCGCCACTTCCGACGGGCGATAGACCAGATAGTCAACCGGCAGGTCAGTGTCCATCATACGGTACAACTAGCGGATTCTCTCCGCGCCGAGAGCCGGGACATCGTCTTTAACGATGAATACGTCAACATCGTTGATGACGTCCGACTCGCGTGCCGCGGAACCAAAAAGAATGATCTTCTCCGGATGGTACTTCGCCACCAGTTGCTCCGTCAGGCTTTCAATTCGCGATCGGATTTCCTGCGATGTCATATAACCTTCCTTTTGTGGAGACACTCTAACGGCTTCCGTTACTGGAGTTCTGGAGACACCTTACTCAACTCCCATCCCTCCACACCACCCCTTCAACCACCTGCATCATCTCCGTCGACCAATCAATAACTCTGTTACCCCACAATCTGCGCCGGATACAAGTCCGGAAACAAATACCCGGCCACAAACGTCGGCAATGCCAGCCTGACCGGCCCCTTCGGCATACTGGAAACCAGCAGCCCCTCGTCCAGCAACTGCCCCAGCAGCATGCGGCCGGTCCGCTCAGCCATGCCGGAAACCCGGATCATGTCGCCGCGGCCCACTTCGCCCCTGAGCAGCGCCTCCTGCAGCATATGGGCAGCCTCCGGCTTGAGGGGTGGACGGTCCGGCTTCGGCGCCGGCGCGACCTTTGCCCCCCGTAGCTGCACGTAGCCGCGAATCCGGTCGAGCAGGGCATCCAGCTTCAGGAGGCCCTGCATGTAGTCGATCTGGTCGAGACAGACTTCGAGGAAAAAGCGGCAGAACCGCAGCAGCCCCTCGCTGGAAAGGTTCCCCCGGCCGTCATAGTCGTTGCGGCGGGGTGCGTCCCCCCAAGTCAGTGCCGCCATGTAGTCGTCGCGCCGCCGCGCCAGGCCGCGGCTCACGTTCCAGAGCCCGTATCCCGCCAGGGGAAGCCGGCGGAAGCAGGCGTCGGTGTACAGGCGCGTCACCCGGCCGTTACCGTCGAGGAAGGGGTGAATCCACATGAGGCGGTGGTGGGAGGCGGCAGCGGCGATGATCGGCATGACGCCATGGTGGGCGCCGCTCCGGTAGAAGCCGGCGAAGCGGTCGAGAAATGCCGGAATTGCCGAAGCGAGGGGTCCGATGTGACGGCCGACCCGGATCTCGCGCTGGCGCAGCTCGCCGCCGGTCACCTCAAGCATCTCGCCGGTCTCTTCGTCCTTCACCCGGCGCAGTTCATCCGGAAGCTGGTCGTAAAAGAGCTTGTGCACCCGGCAGAGGAATTCGGCGCCGGCCACGTTCAGGTCGGGTTCGCGCTGCAGCCACTCTTCAATCGTCCGCTGGCAGTTGATGTGGGCGAGGCTTTCCTGCTGCAGGTCGCGCCTGGCGGGGTCGGCGGCATAATCCCGGCGCATGGCCCGCTCGATGTCGACGGGGTGGGTGCTGTGCCCTTCGATGAGGTTGGAGTAGTAGCTGTTGATGAGCCGCAGCAGTTCGACGACCGGCTGCTGGCTGAGGGGATGCAGCTGGCCGCCGAGGGCGGCCGAGCGGCCGACGATCTCCCGGGCCATGTCCTCAAGGTCGGCAGTCTGCTCGGGGAGCAGGGGCTCCATGTGGGATATTTTGTCGTACATATTGCCGATATTAATTCCGGATTACTATGATACGTAACTATCTATCACATGGAGCTATATGCGTCAAATAAACGGCAGAATAAATGTAGTTTTTGCCGATGTCTCTGCCGATCATGACGTCGGTGCCGCAGCGGCTGTAAGGTAATCAGTGTCTCTTTTTCCCCGCTCAAGCTGGGTCAGGAACAGCCTGGTGTCAAACTCCAGCTGATGGTAGGCCGGCTCCATGTATTCGCACAGCTTGTAAAAGGATTTGTTGTGTTCCTTCTCCTTCAGGTGCGCCAGCTCATGCACAACGATCATTTTCAGAAACTCTTCGGGAGCATCCCTGAAAACTGTTGCTACCCGAATTTCATGCTTTGCCTTGAGCTTGCCACCCTGGACCCGCGACACAAACGTATGGGTCCCCAAGGCATTCTGGATCACATGGATTTTCGGATCGTAAACCACCCGACTCAAGGGCTGCGCGGTGCGCAGAAAGGCGTTTTTGATCTCTACGGTAAAATCATAGAGCGCCTTGTCGGTTCTGATATCGTGCGTTGTTGGATATTTCTGCTTCAGGAAGCTGCCCAGCCGGTTTTCCGCCAGCAGGTGCCCTGCCTGCGCGATCAGCTGTTCTGAGTACCCTGCCAGATATTTCAAGTGCTGCATCTGCCCGTCATCATCCTTTAGTCGAAGTTGTCCGGCCCCGCTATCTGAGTTTGCCCCCAAGGAGCTGCTTGCAGACCGCGTCCAGCCCCTTGTCCTTGTTCGCTATCCACCAGTCGGCACGCGACTGGCGGGCCACGATCGGCTCTATTGCCTTGAATATCTCCGGAGAGGTCTCTTCCCAGACTCTCAGGCGATCCTTGCGGATCTTCTCTGCCCAGACAACCAGCTTGGGTGCGCCGATAAGTTTCATGCTGTTTCCTTTTGACCCCGCGGTATAACTGGCGGCAGAAAAATCAGTTTTTCTTCCCGATGCTCACCGTGCCCGGCGCTTTTTGCCCTGAGGGCGGGGCGGCACCGCAACGGTTTTGAACTCGGGCTCATACCCCACAATAAAGCTGGCGGCGGTGGAGTTCCGCATGCTCAGGAAATGCGCATTGCCCTTGTCAAAGGGGCAGATGGGCATGTTGCATGGCTCAAAGCCAAACCTCTTGTAATAGCCGGGTTCGCCCAGGACAAACAGGGGCTGGCTTGTGATCGCCTCCTGCCGCAGGGCGAACCTGAGCAGTTCCAATCCCACCCCCTGCTTTTGAAATTCGGGCATCACGGCCATGGGGGCCAGGTGGAGCCCGCAGACTTCGTTGCCGTGATAGGCATTGGAGAAGGCGATGTAGGCGATGACCTTGCCGACATGGATGCAGACCCATTCGTGCACGGCTCTGCCGTTCTCGTGGAGTTTCTGTACCAGCGCGGCCTCGTAGTCGCTGCCGGGGAAGGCACGGCGCAAGAGCGCGTAGACCTTGGGGCGGTTCTCGGTGGTCAGTTTCTGTATTTTCATCCACGTCCCTTATTCTCCCCCGAGCTTCCCGACGACCTTCTCCCGATACTCGGGGACCTCGTCCAGAAACCTGCCATTATTCCAGCACCCACGTCCCTTTATTCTTGATCTCGTGATACATTGCGTCCGGCGCAATATCGATATCACCCGGCCAGGAAACAAACCCGTTCGTTACCCGCAACTCTTTGAAAAAATCCGGGTCACGGAGCTTTTCAAAAACGCCGTAAAGGTGCGTCGGGAGAATTTTCACCTTTCCGCTTAAACCATCGGCAAACGTCACGGCAAACTCCAGAGATCCCAGAACTTTAGCTTCAACGACATCCCAGTACATACATTACCTCCGGCTACTGCAATGGCTCGATGGGGCGAGGCTCAACATGTTTGCGGCAGAGTTCCCAGTCTTCCATCAATTCTGGCTGGTGAAGCTCCGCCCAGTCAAGGACAAGTTCCAAAGCACGGCGTGACAGCTTGCCTTCCATAACCTCAAGCGTCTGAATATTGATAACGGCCTTGTATTCACCATATTCGGCGTGAAAATGCGGCGGCGCATGTTCGTTGAAGAACATCCGGATGAGGATTCCGAAAAAAGAGCTTATAGTCGGCATAATTGCTCCATATGCAAAAGGCGGCCTTATCGACCGCCTTCCATTTTACCATTTACTTCAGATTCTTCTTGATCCTCTCAACCGCCTCAATCACATTCTCGCGGTGGCCAAAGGCCGAGAGGCGGAAGTACCCTTCGCCGCTGGGGCCGAAGCCGCTTCCCGGGGTCCCCACCACGTTGCACTCGGTGAGGAGCTTGTCGAAGAAGTCCCAGCTGCTCATGCCCCCCGGGGTTTTGAGCCAGATGTAGGGGGCGTTGACGCCGCCGTACACGGTGAGGCCCGCTTCCTTCAGACCCTCGCGGATGATCCGGGCGTTCTCCATGTAGTAGTCGATGATCTCCTTGTTCTGTTTCCACCCCTCGTCGGAGTAGACGGCGGCGGCGGCCTTCTGCACCGGGTAGGAGGCGCCGTTGAACTTGGTGGTGGTGCGGCGGAGCCAGAGCTTGTTGAAGCTGTACCGCTCGCCCGTGCTGGTGGTGCCCATGACCTCTTCCGGCACGACCACGAGGCCGCAGCGGACGCCGGTGAAGCCGGCGGTCTTGGAGAAGGAGCGGAACTCGATGGCGCACTTCTTGGCACCCTCGATCTCGTAGATGGAGTGGGGGATTGCCGGGTCGGTGATGAACGCCTCGTAGGCGGCGTCGAAGAAGATGACGGCGTCGTTGGCATTGGCGTAGTCGACCCACTTCTTCAGCTCGGCCTTGGAAGCCACGGTGCCGGTGGGGTTGTTGGGGAAGCAGAGGTAGATAATGTCCACCTTCCCGGTGGGGAGCGAGGGAATGAAGCCGTTGGCCTCGTTGCACGGCATGTAGACGATACCTTTGTAGTACCCCTTCTCGTCCGCCTCGCCGGTGCGGCCGATCATGACGTTGGTGTCGTTGTAGACCGGGTAGACCGGGTCGCCGATGGCCACCACGTTGTCGAGGGCGAAGATGTCAAGGATGTTGGCGCAGTCGCACTTGGAGCCGTCGGAGATGAACATCTCCTCGGTCTTGAGGTCGACGCCCAGGGGCTTGTAGGACTTCTCGATGATAGCATTGATGAGCCAGTCATACCCTTGCTCCGGGCCGTAGCCGGCGAAGTTGTCGGTGGTGGCCAGGTCGTCCACGGCTGCGTGGAACGCCTTGATGACGGCCGGGGCCAGGGGGCGGGTGACATCGCCGATGCCGAGGCGGATCACCTTGGCGGACGGGTTGGCCTCGGCAAAGGCCCGGACGCGGCGGCCGATCTCGGGGAAGAGGTAGCCGGCCTTCAGTTTCAGGTAGTTGTCGTTGATTTTTGCCACGCGTTTACTCTCCTTCTTCTATTGTTGATTCAAGCACTTCAAGGTCTGCCAGATCCCTATGCCGGCCGCTGGCTCGCTTGTTTTGTTTCAGATCGTCAAGCCCTATGAAGGGAATCGACACACCTTCCAGCTCAAACATTGCACGCCGTTCATAACAACCGGCAAATTCCACACCATCGATAGTGTTGAGGATGTCAATGCGGTAGGGTTGACGCCCGAGCTGAAAAACCTTACCCGGCGTGATCAGCTCTTCTAGGGAGATGTTGGTTACTGTCAGTCCGAAATCGGCAACAGCCTTGAGCAATCGATCTGCGTTAGCTCGATCAGACCGGATCCAGAAGTCAATATCACCGGTGTAACGGGGATGGCCATGGACGCCAACGGCGTATCCTCCTACAACCAGATACTCAACGCCGTGTTTGTTCAACAACTCGGCAAATTCTTTGAAGTCCGTGCTGAACATCGCCTGTGAACCTCATGTATTGCTCTCGCAGAATCTCGATGGCCTCTATGCGCTCTGCAGGGGTCCTTGACATCCAGTACTCCCGGTCACCCCTGTCATCCTTCATGTTGATGATCCGAACGACGTTTTCCATTAAGAGCCTCCTACTTCAGCCCCAGCACATCCTGCATGTCATACAGCCCCGGGGCTTTCCCCACCACCCACTGGGCGGCCCGGACGGAGCCGCGGGAGAACATGTCGCGGGTCATGGCCCGGTGGCTGATCTCGATCCGCTCACCCATGCCGATGAAGTAGACGGTGTGCTCGCCCACGATGTCACCGCCGCGCACGGTCTGCATGCCGATCTCTTCCTTGGTCCGCTCGCCGCAGATCCCCTCGCGGTGGTAGGTGGCCACCTTGTTGTAATTGCGGCCCAGGGCCTCGGCCACCACCTCGCCCATGCGGACGGCGGTGCCGGAAGGAGCATCCTTCTTCTTGTTGTGGTGCAGTTCCACGATCTCCACGTCGAAGTCGTCACCAAGGGTCTTGGCCACGTCCTTGAGGATCTTGAAGCAAACGTTGACGCCGACGCTCATGTTGGGGGCCAGCACCGCAGGGATATCTTTCGCAAGCTCGGCGGCCAGGGCCCGCTCCTCGGGGGTGAATCCGGTGGAGCCGATGACAATGGCCTTCTTCTTGAGGGCGCAGACTTCCAGGTTTTTCAGGGAGACCTTCGGGGAGGTGAAGTCGATGAGGACGTCGCACCCCTCAACCACGGCGTTGAGGTCATCGGAGATGGCCACGCCCAGGGCGCCGCAACCGGCGATGAGGCCGGCATCCTGGCCAACCAGTTCGTGGCCCGGCCGCTCCAGGGCGCCGGAGACGGTGCAGCCCGCCTCCTTGGCGGCAACGATAATCCTCTGACCCATGCGGCCGGCGGCACCACAGACAGCTATCTTGATCATAAAAACCTCGTCAGGCTGAAGACTGAAGTGAAAACCTCCAACCGTCAGCCATTCGCCTTGAATTTGAATAGTACGTTACCGGCGGCAGCCCTTCTTAACCTTCAGCCTTCAACCTTCAGCCTTTACTAAATCAGCTTGTATTCCTTCATGATGGTAGCCAGCTTCGCCTTGTTCCCCTCGCTCATCTCGCACAGCGGCAGCCGCACCTCGTCGGGGCACTTGCCCATGAGGCCTAGGGCGGTCTTCACCGGAATCGGGTTCGACTCGATGAACATGGCGTTGCCGATTTTGAGGGTGTGGAGGTGGAGTTGGCGGGCCTTCTCCAGGTCGCCGGCGTAGAAGGCGTCGGTCAGGTCGGCCACGGCCTTGGGCATGATGTTGGCCAGGACCGAGATGACCCCCTTGGCGCCGCAGGCCATCATGGGGAAGGTGATGAAGTCGTCGCCCGAAAGGACGTCGATCTGGTCGCCGCAGAGGGCCAGGATCTCCGAGGCCTGCTGGAGCGAGCCGGTGGCTTCCTTGATGGCGACGATGTTTGTGTGGGGTGCGAGTCGGGCCACGGTCTCGGGGAGCATGTTGACCCCGGTGCGCCCCGGCACGTTGTAGAGGATCTGGGGGATGGCCACGGCGTCGGCGATGGCGGTGTAGTGGCGGACGAGCCCTTCCTGGGTCGGCTTGTTGTAGTAGCCTGTCGAGTGCAGCACGGCGTCCGCACCGGCCTTCTTGGCGTGGCGCGTGAAGTCGATCGCCTCATTAGTCGAGTTCGAACCGGCGCCAGCAATTACCGGCACGCGCTTCTTGGCGAACTTGATGCACAGCTCGACGACTTCCTTGTGCTCGTCGTGGCTGAGCGTCGGGCTCTCGCCCGTCGTGCCGACCGGCACCAGGCCGTGCGTGCCCTCCGCGATCTGCCACTCGACAAGCCGCTGAAACGACT
>NZ_JAUQXO010000017.1:0-111300 GCF_030834625.1 Geobacter sp. | reverse complement strand
AGCAGGACGGGCACCGTCGCCAGACGCAGCGTCTTCATGGCGGTGGAACCGACGAAGAGGTCGAGCAGGAAATGCTCGCCATGGGCGCCGATGACGATGAGATCGGCGCCACTCTCGCGTGCCCATCCCGCCAGTGCCTGGGGTGCCCGCCCCTGCAGCACGCGGGGCGTCGGCGCGAGCCCGAGGCGCTGGCCGACGGCGGCGGCAAGATCGCCGAGGCGCCGCGCCGCCGCCTCCAGCAGCCCGGCCTCGGAAAGCCCCTCCTGATCGGCCAGCTTGCGCCAGGCTTCCTCCAGGGGTGGCAGGTAAACCGCATGGACCACCTCGGCGGTTGCCCCGTTGGCCTTCGCCAGCAGCACGGCCCGGCGCAGGGCCGATTCGCCGCCATGGGAAAAATCTGTGGCAGCCACGATCCGCTTTATTCCATTCATGTCTTCTCCCGGATTGGGTTCCCGTTGCCGGCGCCCGCCCGCAGGGCCGCGACGGCCTGCCGCTGCGGCAGGGAACTCCCCTTTTCATAGTATTGTCTTCAACAGACCACCGCCGATTGCAGAAGGTTCCCCTCCATGCCGACCGACATGCCCGCGCCGGACCCTGACATGGCCCCCGTGCCGCCATGGCACGCCCTGGAGGCCGCCGCGACCCTGGCCCACCACGGCGTCGATCCGGCCACCGGACTGTCGTCCGAAGAGGCCGACGCCCGCCTGGCCCGCCACGGTCCCAACCAGTTGACGGTGGTGCCGGGGCGCAGCACCCTGCGGCGCTTCCTCTCCCAGCTGGTCCAGCCCCTGGTGCTGGTGCTGATCGCATCGGGCCTCGTCACCGCCCTGCTCGGCGAATGGGTGGATGCCAGCGTGATCTTCGGCGTCGTCGTCGTGAATGCCATCGTCGGCTTCGTCCAGGAGGGCAAGGCGGAGGAGGCCCTGGCGGCGCTGGCGCGGGCAGTCGCCACGGAAGTGAATGTGCTGCGCGGCGGCCGGCGCCTGCGCCTCGACGCGGCGGCCCTGGTGCCCGGCGACGTGGTCTGGCTCGCTGCCGGCGACAAGGTGCCCGCCGATCTGCGGCTCGTGAAGGGCAAGGAGTTGCGCACCATCGAGGCGGCCCTCACGGGCGAATCGGCGCCCGTCGCCAAGCACGCCGACGCCCTGCCCGCCGACACGTCCCTGGCGGACCGGGCCAACATGGCCTACGCCGGCACCGCCGTGGTGGCCGGCCAGGCGACCGGTGTGGTGGTCGCCACGGGGGACGCCACCGAGACCGGCCGCATCTCCCGCCTCATCGCCGCGGCGCCGGACCTGGCGACGCCCCTCACGCGCAAGATGGAAAGGTTCTCGCGCCAGCTGCTGGTGATCATCCTGGGGCTGGCGGCCCTCACCTTCGCCGTCGGCATCTGGCGCGGCGAATCGGCCTTCGCCATGTTCATGGCCGCCGTGGCCCTGGCCGTCGGCGCCATTCCGGAAGGCCTGCCGGCCGCCATCACCATCACCCTGGCCATCGGCGTCGGCCGCATGGCGAAGCGCCGCGCCATCGTTCGCCAACTGCCCGCCGTGGAAGCGCTGGGCAGCACGACGGTGATCTGCTCGGACAAGACCGGCACCCTCACCGAAAACGAGATGACTGTCCGCAGCCTCTGGATCGGCGGCCATCCCCTCGCGGTGACCGGCGCGGGCTACGGTCCGGAAGGGGCGGTGCTCGACGAAGGGCACTCTGTCGATGGCCCGCAGGCCTCCGACATGCGCAGGATGCTCCTGGCCGCCGGGCTCTGCAACGACGCGCGGCTCCTGGCTCCGGAGGATGCCGGCGGCCGGTGGAGCATCCTTGGCGACCCCACCGAGGCGGCCCTGAAGGTGGCTGCGGCCAAGGCCGGAATCGATCTGGATGCCCAGGAGGGGCGCCTCCCCCGTGTCCGGGAGATTCCCTTCGAGTCCCGGCGGAAGATGATGAGCACCGTCCATCGGGTGACGGCCACCCGGGAGGAGGGGGGGATTCCGGCGGGCTCGTCGAAACTGGTCGCCTTTGTGAAGGGGGCGCCGCGGGAGGTGGCGGCCCGCTGCAGCCGCATTGCGGTGGACGGCGGGGAGAGCGACCTGGACGACGGGTGGCGGGAGAAGATCGCCGCGGCCACGGACCGTTACGCGCGGGGGGCGCTCCGGGTGCTGGCGGTTGCCTCCCGCGAGCTGCCGCCCGGTTTCAGCGATTTCACCCCCGAGGGGGTCGAGGGGGATCTCACGTTCCTTGGCCTCATGGCCATGATGGACCCTCCCCGCCCCGAGGTGGCGGATGCGGTGGAGAAGTGCCGCCGGGCCGGCATCCGGATCGTCATGGTCACCGGCGACTATGGCCTCACGGCCGAGAGCGTGGCCCGGCGCATCGGCTGCATCAGCGGCGGCCCCCCCCGGATCGTGACCGGCGCCGAGCTGGAGGTGATGCCTCAACCCACTCTGGAGGAGATTCTCCGGGACGAGGTGATCTTTGCCCGGGTGGCCCCCGAGCAGAAGCTGCGGGTGGTGGCCGCGCTCCAGGGTCTGGGGCATGTGGTGGCCGTCACCGGCGATGGGGTGAACGACGCCCCGGCCCTCAAGAAGGCCGACATCGGCGTCGCCATGGGACTCTCCGGCACCGACGTGGCCCGGGAGGCGGCCGACATGGTCCTTGCCGACGACAATTTCGCCTCCATCGTCAACGCGGTGGAGGAGGGGCGGGCGGTCTACGCCAACATCCGGCGCTTCGCCACCTATGTCTTCACGAGCAACATGGCCGAGGCGGTCCCCTTTGTGGTCATGCTCTTTTCGCGGGGGGCGATCCCCCTGCCGCTCACGGTCATGCAGGTCCTTTCCATCGATCTCGGGACCGACATGGTGCCGGCCATCGGGCTCGGGACTGAGCTTCCCGAGGAAGGGGTCATGGACCGTCCTCCGCGGCCGCGAAACGATCCACTCCTGAACCGGAGCGTGCTCGTGCGGGCGTTTCTCTGGTACGGGGCCATCGAGGCGATGGCTGCCCTGTCGGCCTACTTCTTCCTCAACTGGCTCCACGGCTGGCCGGGGATGCCGCTGGCGGCTGAGGGGACAAATGCCTACCGGATGGCAACAACCATGACCCTGGCCGGCGTGGTGGCGGCCCAGGTCGGCGCCGTCTTTGCCTGCCGGAGCGACCAGGCCTCGATCTTTACGATAGGGTTTTTCAGTAATCGGCTCGTGCTCCTGGGGGTGGCCGTGGAGCTGGCGCTCCTTGGCCTCCTCGTGTACGTTCCGTTTCTCCAGAAGGCGTTCCATACGGCACCCCTCGGCCTGGTGGAGTGGTGCTATGTTCTGGCGTGGGCGCCGGCGGTCCTTCTTGCCGATGAGGCACGCAAAGCCGTAATGCGGCGGCGCGGGCGGTCCATACCCTCCACGGGAGGTTCACCATGAAAATCATCATTATCGGGTGCGGCAGGGTGGGGGCCGGACTGGCGGAAACCCTCAGCCACCACGGCCACGGGGTCACGGTGGTGGACCAGGCGCCGGCAGCCTTCGAGCGGCTCGGGCCGTCGTTTCGGGGGGAGACCATAACGGGGGGCGGGTTCGACCGGGATATCCTCCTCACGGCGGGGATCGAGTGGTGCGACGGCCTCGCGGCAGTCACCACAAGCGACGAGGTGAACCTGGTGGCCGCCCGGGCCGCCCGGCAGATGTTCCACGTGCCCCGGGTGGTGGCCAGCCTCTACGACCCCCGCAAGGCGGAAGTCTCCCGGCGCCTGGGGCTCCTCACCATCTCCCCTGTCACCTGGGGGATCAACCGGATCGTGGAACTCCTCTGCTATTCGCGCCTCGAACCGGTCAAGAGCCTGGGCAGCGGAGAGGTGGACGTGGTGGAGGCGGAGGTCCCCCATCTCCTGGCGGGGAGGACGGTCAACGAGCTGACCGTGGCGGGGGAGATACTGGTGGTGGCCATCACCCGGCAGGGGAAGACCTTCATTCCCACCCTCGGGACCGAGCTTCGCGAGGGGGATCTGGTGCACCTGGCACTGCTCGCCACATCGGCCGAGCGGCTGAAAATCCTCATGGGATGGCATTAGGGAGGAGACCATGTACGTGCTCATCATTGGCGGCGGTAAGGTGGGAGCCCGGTTGGCCGCGCTGCTTCTGGGCGGGGGAACCCGGGTGAAGGTCATCGAGGCGCGGCACGGGGAGTTGCCGTCCTTGGAGCGGGACCTTCCCCTCGACGCGGTTCTCCGGGGCAACGGCACCGACCCGGTGGTTCTGGAGACCGCGGGCATCAGACAGGCGAACGTGGTGGCGGCCGTGACCGGCACCGATGAAGTCAACCTGGTGGCGGCGGGGCTCGCCCGCTTCGAGTTCGGGGTGCCGCGGGTCATCGCCCGGGTGAACGACCCGAAGAATGCCTGGATGTTCACCCCGAAGATGGGGGTCGACGTGGCCCTCAACCAGGCGGATCTGCTGGCCCACCTCATCGCCGAGGAGATGTCGCTGGGGGAGATGATGACGCTCCTCAAGCTCCGCAAGGGGGAGTACTCCCTGGTGGAGGAGAAGGTCCACCCCCAGTCGGCCGCGGCGGGGAGGGCGATCCGTGAGCTGCCCTTGCCTGCGGAAAGTGTCGTAACCGCCGTCATCCGCAAGGGGATTCTCCTCATCCCCCGGGGCGATCTGGTGCTCCAGCCGGCCGACGAGATTCTGGCCCTCGTTCATTCGTCCGGGGCGGAAAAACTGGCCGCCATTCTCGGCCCGGGAGAGAGTCAGAAAGGGCGGGAAACGTAGATTATTCCTTGATTTAGTACAGGTTGCCATGCTATAAGATGCTGATTTTTGTCTGCCGAAATAATTTCACTGAAACTGAAGGAGGATATGAATGGCACCGTACTCCGCGGATTTCGAGAAGGCCCTCCAGGTGGGCCGTCCCCCCAACATCAAGAAGCTTTTCCCCAACTCCAAGGCTCTCATCGTGAGCGGCAAGGTGGTGGACCGGGCCATGCTCGCCAAGGGGAAGGCCATTGCCATGGCCGCCAACGGCCGCAACTACTTCGTGATCCGTGGTGCCCTCATGGCGGCCCAGCGGGCCAACTGCCCGCTCATCATCGAAATCGCCAAGTCGGAAGGGGGCCAGAAGGCCTACTGCGCGGTCAACTACTGGAACATGGCCCGCATCGTGGACGCCCTCTGCAACGAGCTGGAAATCACCGTTCCGGTGGCCATCCATGCCGACCACTACGGCATCAAGAACGACAAGGACCTGGCCGCCGCCAAGGTGGAGATTCCGACCATGTTCGAGGCGGGGATCACCTCCATCGCCATTGACGCCTCCCATCTCCCCGACGACCAGAACCTCCTGGCCAACCTCGACATCAATCCCTCCATCCCGGCCTGGGCCGGTCTTGAGACCGAGGTGGGCGAGATCAAGGGGAACCAGGGCCTTTCCACGGTGGACGAGGCCAAGTTCCTGATCCAGGGGCTCAACGCCCACGAGATCTTCCCCGACTGGATCGCCCTCAACAACGGCACCACCCACGGCCTGGAGGCATCGGCCGCCGGTATCCAGGTTGGGCTCACCGCCGATATCCACAAGGCCCTGGAGCCCTACAAGGTGAACGGCGCCCAGCACGGCACCTCCGGCAACAGCTCCGAGCGGCTCCGCGAAATCGCCAACCAGACCGCCACCACCAAGGCCAACGTGGCCACTGCCCTCCAGATGATCTCCTGGGGCCTTGAGGTGAACGACTACGGCAATGCCCAACTGGACGCCGACGGCAACTTCATCAAGGTGAAGGGCGAGGGGATGACCGAGGAACTCTGGGCTGAGGTGGTGGCCTATGCGAACGAAAAGGGGTGGAAGAAGGGGGACTACAAGAGCCTGAATCTTCCCTTCGAGAACAGGCTCCTGGCCCAGCCCAAGGAGATCCGCGACCGGATGACCAAGCGGGTTGAGGATTTCACTTACAAGATGATGACCGAGGTCTTCAATGCAAAGGACACGGCGCCCCTTGCCATCGAGGCGATCCTCAAGGCCGGCTCCCACGACGTGGGGCCCAAGGGGAGCCTCATCGAGGACCCGGCCCACTGGACCAGGGAGCAGATCATCGAGCGGGCAAAGACCATCGCGAGCGACAAGGGACCGGAAGGGAACTTTGACGATTAGTCATCGGCTGACATGGTGAGGGAAGGGGGGCGAAAGCCCCCTTTTCTTTTTGGCGTCGGGAAGCTGAATTATGGACGGCCCGACATCTTGAGCATTCCCGCCAGGGCCCCGCTGGCGAAGGCGATGCACCAGAGGGTGTAGATGGTGAGGCTCACCCGGTGGAAGGTGCGGTTGATCCGCTCGGCCCGGCGGATGAGGGAGGCGGCGAGGGCCAGGAGAAAGTGGAAGGCCATGCCTGCCAGCGAAAGGATGCCGGTGAGATTGTGCCATTCGGGAGCCTTGCCGTAGGCCCGGGCGTAAAGGCTCATCTGGTGGGTGCCCAGGTAGTCGAAGAGGAGGCCGATGCCGAACACGATCAGGTGCTTGCGGTGAAGCCCCTCCCTCCTGCCGCTGAAGACCGCGTAGGTGTAGAAGATCAGGGCCAGGATCATGGAGACGATTCCTCGTGCCAGCATGGTCAGTCTTCCTCTCCCGGTCCCGAATTCACCAGCCGTCCCGACTGCCGCAGGGCCTCGTAGAGGACGATCCCTGCCGCTGTGGAGAGGTTGAGGCTCCGGACCTTTCCGAAGATAGGTATCCGCACCGTCTGCTCCCAGTTGGCCCGGATCAGTTCCTCGGGGAGCCCTACCGTTTCCTTCCCGAAGACGATGAAGTCCCCTTCCTGAAACCCTGCTTCCACATGGGTGCGGGCCGCCTTCTTGCTCGTGTAGATGAAACGCCCCCCCGGATAGGCCCGCTTCAGGGCGTCAAGGTCGTCCCAGTAGTGGATCTCCACCTCGCTCCAGTAGTCGAGCCCCGCCCGTTTCAGGTAACGGTCATCGGTGGAGAAGCCCAGCTTCCCCACCAGGTGGAGAACCGTGCCGGTGGCACCGCAGAGGCGGGCAATGTTGCCGGTGTTGGGGGGGATTTCCGGCTCGATGAGGACGATTTGAAAGGGTGGTTTGTCGGACATTCTCTTCCCTTCTGACTGCTTGACGTATACGTGTTACAGAGGTTGCCGGTCTTGCATTTTGCGGTGGACGGGTCTATTATTATCGCTTCTTCGCGGTCGCGCAAAGTACTTTCTTCCAGTCAGGATTCGTTACGGATACCCGCACCATATTCCATTAAAAAGGGAGCAGCAATGAAGATCATCGTTACCGACGAGGTGGCTCAGGAAGGGTTGGCGCTTCTGGCCCAGGACCCGCGCGTGGAGATCGACGTCAAGCTGGGGCTCAAGAAGGAGGAGTTGCTGGCGATCATCGGAAATTACGACGCCATCATAACCCGTAGCGGTACCACCGTTGACAAGGATCTCCTCGACGCCGGCGCCAAGCTTCGGCTCATCGCCCGGGCCGGGGTCGGCATCGACAACGTGGATGTTGACTACGCCAGTTCCCGCGGCGTGATCGTGGTGAACGCTCCCTTCGGCAACACCAATAGCGCCGCCGAGCACGCCATGGCGCTGCTTCTGTCGTTCTGCCGCAACGTGACCCGGGCCAACGGCAGCCTCAAGAGCGGCGAGTGGAAGCGGGCTCCCTTCACCGGCTACGAGCTCAAGGGGAAGACCGCCGGCGTCATCGGCCTCGGCAAGGTTGGGGGGCGGGTCGCCACGCGGCTCAAGGCCTTCGAGTGCGAGGTCCTTGCCTGCGACCCCTACATCGCCGCGAAGCGCGCCCATGACCTGGGAGTGAAGCTCGTTTCCCACGACGAGATCTACCGCAACTGTGACATCATCACCGTCCACACCCCCCTGAACGAAGAGACCCGCAACATGATCGGTGAGCGCGAACTGGCCATGATGAAGAATGGCGTCATCATCGTGAACGCCGCCCGGGGAGGGATCATCGAGGAAGAGGCGCTCCTGAAGTATCTGGAGTCGGGCAAGATCACCGGTGCCGCCATCGACGTATTCAGCGTGGAGCCCCCCAAGAGCGATGTGCTGCAGAAGCTCATCGCCCACGAGCGGGTGGTGGTTACCCCGCACCTGGGGGCCAATACCTTTGAAGCCCAGATCAATGTGGCGGTGGATGTCTCCAAGGAGATCCTCAACTACCTGGATGACCTCCCCCTGGAGAATGCCGTGAACATCCCCCGCTTCGACGTGGCTCTCATGGACCAGATGCGGCCGTTCCTGAACCTCATGAGTGTCATGAGCGATTTCGTCATCCAGCTCGTCGACACAAACATCGACACGGTGACCTTCTCTTACGCCGGGAACATCGCCCACTACGACTGCACCCCCCTGAGCGTCTGCGGGCTGTCGTCGATCCTCAACCGGATGGTGGAGCAGGACGTGAACATGGTGAACGCCACCCTCATTGCCGACCAGATGGGAATCACCGTGGATGAGCACAAGTCGACCCAGTCACCCTCGTTCTCCAATATGATCACCCTCAATATCGAGGGGCAGGGGGAGAAGCGGACCATCGCCGGAACCCTTTTCGAGGGGAGTCCGCGCATCGTGAAGCTGCGCGACTACCAGGTGGACTTTGCCCCCGAGGAGCACATGCTCATCCTTACCTACGGCGACCGGCCGGGGATGATCGGCAAGATCGGCACCATCATGGGGGCCCACGACATCAACATCGCCTCCATGAACCTGGGTCGCCGCGAGAAGCGTGGCGAGGCCATGGTCATCCTCTCCCTTGACTCGGCTATACCTCCCTTCGTCGAGGAGGAGGTTCGCAAGGCGACCGAAGCCGCGTTCATCAAACCGATCCACATGCCGGGCGCCAAGTGCGACCGGGGGTGCGGGTGCGGCATCTGACCTCATTCTGAATGAACTGGATTAATGACAGGAAGGGCCGGTCTCGTGGAGGGGCCGGCCCTTTGTGTACTGAAGGGGGAGGCAAGGTGAAACGGATCGGTCTGATCGTGGCGGCACTGCTGGCCGGGATGTCTGGCGTACTGGCGGGAGGGGTTGGGGCATCGGCTGCCGGCCGTGACCGTGCAGACGCCGTGGCTGCTGGAGGCAGGGTAACGAGGGTGTGGGACGGGGATACGGTCGTTATCACGCCCCCGGGGCGAGGGAAGTCCTATACCTGCAGGCTGTATGGCATCGATGCGCCTGAGACCACCAAAAAAGGGGTTCCAGGGCAGCCTTACGGCGCAGCGTCGGCAGCCGAGTTACGAAAGCTTGTTCTGAGTCGGGACGTGACGGTGGAGTTGACTGGCGAGCAGAGCCATGGCCGCCAGGTTGGTATCATCCTTCTCAACGGGGTGGACCTGAACCGGGAGATGGTACGGCGGGGCTATGCCTGGGCCTACGTCCGGCACCTGCGGCGCCCCCACGCCTCGGCCTACCTGGGGGCAGAGCAGGAGTCCCGTCAGGCGCGCCGTGGGTTGTGGCTGGATCGCAACCCGATGCCACCCTGGGAGTATCGCAGGAAGCTGAGGGTGGGCAGCAGGTGATGCAAATTCCGGCTGCGCGACATCACGGGTAGCAGAAACAAAAAAGAGCCCCGCTTCAAGGCGGGGCTCTTTTTTGTTTCATGGCGCGACCGGAATCAGCCGTGCAGCGGCCTCCCGCCGCAGCGCTTGAGCCGGTCATGGGCCTTGCGCAGGATCTCCTCGGTGGTCTTCCAGTCGATGCACTTGTCGGTGGTTGAGACGCCGTAGCGAAGCTGCGACAGATCCTTGGGGATCGGCTGGTTCCCCTCTTCAAGGAAACTCTCTATCATGACCCCTGAGATGGAGCGGTTGCCCGCCTCGATCTGGTCAATGACGCAGTCGAGCACCTCCGGCTGCTTCTCGTGGCGCTTCTCCGAGTTGCCGTGGCTGCAGTCAACCATGATTGTCGGGAAGAGTCCCCCCTTTTCCAGCATTTCCTCGGTCTTGGCGATGTCTTCGGGGAAGTAGTTGGGCTTCTTGCCGCCGCGCAGGACGATGTGGACGTCGGGGTTGCCGGTGGTCTGGATGATGGAGGTCTTCCCGTCCCGGTTGATGCCGAGGAAGCTGTGGGGGTGGAGCGCCGCGTTCATGGCGTCGATGGCGATCTGCAGGTTGCCGTCGGTGCCGTTCTTGAACCCGACGGGGAAGGAGAGGCCGCTGGCCATCTCCCGGTGGGACTGGCTCTCGGTGGTCCGGGCGCCGATGGCCCCCCACGAGATGTAGTCGGCCAGGTACTCGGGGGTGATGGTGTCGAGCATCTCGCACGCCACCGGCAGGAGCATTTCGGTTATGTCGTCCAGAAGCCGCCGCGCGATGCCGAGCCCCTTGGATATCTGGTGGGTATGGTTCATGTCGGGGTCGTTGATGAGCCCCTTCCAGCCGATGGTGGTGCGGGGCTTCTCGAAGTAGACCCGCATTACGATGAAGAGTTGATCTGAGAGTTCGCCGGCGAGTCGCGCCAGGCGCCCCGCATACTCCAGGGCAGCCTTGGGGTCGTGGATGGAGCAGGGGCCCACCACCACCATGAGGCGGGTATCTTTCCCCTTCAGGATGTTTTTGATGTGGGCCCTGCTCCCGTTGACGGATTCGGCCGTCTCCAGCGACTGGGGGAAGACCTGCCGCAGGTCGGCGGGGGCGATGATTGGGGTTATGCTTGTGACCTTCAGGTTGCTTGTTTTTGTCATTATGGGAATTGTCCTTTGATTTCATGAGGATTGCTAAACTTGGCCACTGTAGCGCGTTCACCCTCAAATGTCAAAAGGTATGTATTGCCTCTCATGGGCGCTCATGAAGGTGGATCGGCCTGGAGCTGGCTGAAGTTCATTCGCTCCGCGCCGGCGGTGACCATTTCGTCGATAGCCGATGCCGAGTCGCCGGGCTTCAGATCGACACCCCGCACAGCATCTTCAAGGAGCGCCACCGCCAAGCCGTGGCGCAGCCCGTCCAGGACCGACTCCTTGACGCAGTAGTCGGTGGCGAGCCCTCCCACGTAAAGTTTTCGGATCCCCAGCTCCTTCAGTACGACGGAGAAGCGAACGCCGTCATCCGTTACCGCCTGGAATGCCGAGTAGTCGTCGCGTGACGGGTCCATCCCCTTGGTGATCACGATGACGTCTTCGGGAAGCGCCAGGTCCCGGTGGAACCGGGCCCCCTCGCTCCCTTGCACGCAGTGGACCGGCCAGATGCCGCCGTAGTCGCGAAAATGGGACGTGGTGGCCGGATGCCAGTCCCGGGAGGCGAAGATCGGTAGTTTCCGCTCCCCGAAGAGCGCCATGTAGTGGTTGAGGACCGGCACGACCCGGTCCCCCTCGGGGACGGGGAGCCCCCCGCCGGGGCAGAAGTCGTTCTGGACGTCGACGATCAGAAGGGCTGACGTGGTTTTCACGGCGTTTCTCCCCGGTGGAGCTTTTTGTATCCCCGCTGCACCTCGTCCATGAGTCGCAGCCGCAGTTCGTTGAGGCCGCTGCTGATGGAGACCTTGAACTTGTGGGGATTGATGAAGCGAAGGCACCCCTGCGGCAGGCGGGAGAGCTGTTCCCGGCAGCGGTCCGCCATCTCGTCGAGGGTGGGAGGAGGCTCCGCCGTCCGCGCACCGTTTTCCATGGCAACGCCACGGACCTCCTCAAAGCGGGCTTCCAGAGGGATGGTGATGTATTGAAGGGGATTGGCCGGATCGAACACCGTGGCGCCGGGGGCGATGTCCTCACCGGCAAGGCAGATCACGTCCTGGATGAACGAACCGTCGGGCGCCACGGCCCGCAGGAGCCGCTTGCGGTCGGGGAGGGTCGCCTTGGCGATGTCGCTGGTCACCTTGAGCTTGGGCCGGTCGCCGATCCGGACCAGCTTGTAAACCCCCCCCAGGGCACCGCCCCCCTCGCCGGCGCAGGTGGCAAGCCGGGTTCCCACCCCGTAGATGTCGACCCGGCTCCCTTCGCTGCGCATCGATTCGATCACGTATTCGTCCAGTTCGTTGGAGGCGACGATCTTTGCGCCGGGGAAACCCGCCTCGTCGAACATGCGGCGCGTCTCCCGGGAGAGGTAGGCCAGGTCTCCCGAGTCGATCCGCACTCCAACGAGTTCGTGCCCCCGTGACCGTAGCTCCCGTGCCACGGTAATGGCATTGGGAATCCCGCTTTTAAGCGTATCGTAGGTGTCCACGAGGAGGATGCAGCTGTCGGGGAATACCTCCGCATAGGCGCGGAAGGCGGTCAGTTCGTCGGGGAAAGCCATGATCCAGCTGTGGGCGTGGGTTCCCCTCACCGGGATGCCGAAGAGTTTCCCTGCCAGCACGTTGCTCGTGCTCCGCACTCCCCCCACGTAGGCGGCCCGGGCCTCGCTTATCCCCCCGTCGGGCCCCTGGGCGCGGCGCAGACCGAACTCCAGAACTGTTCCGTCGGCCGCCGCATGGACAATCCGGGCCCCTTTGGTGGCGACCAGGGTCTGGAAATTGATGATGTTCAGGAGCGCCGTCTCCACCAGTTGTGCCTGGGCCAGGGGAGCCTCCACCGTCACGAGGGGCTCGTTGGCGAAAACCACCGTCCCTTCGGGCGCGGCCGTCACCTTTCCCCGGAACCGGAACGTGCGGAGGAAGTCGATGAACCGGGGGCGAAAGATTCCCAGATTGTGAAGATATTCGAGTTCGTCCTCCGCAAACCGGAGGTTTTCCAGGTATCCGAGGGCCGTATCGAGCCCGGCAAAGACTGCATACCCCCCCAGGAAGGGGTTGTGTCGGAAGAAGAGGTCGAACACCGCCGGTTCGTCGGCCATCCCTTCTTCCAGGTAGCCGGCCAGCATGGTGAGCTGGTAGAGGTCGGTAAGAAGCGGTGAGTAACGCATGGGGGTCTCCGTCTCGGGGGATGGAGAAGAGTATACCACACTCGGACCCTTGACGGTTGAGGGCGCAGCAGATGACTGTAGTCGAACAGATTGCGGAACGCACGAAAGGCGGGATTGCTCCCGCCTTTCGTTGTGTGGCCATGAATGTTCTGCGGGACTACTTGCGGATGTTGTAGAAGACGTCCTTGCCACGGAAGATGGCGGTGGTGTCGAGCTCGTCCTCGATCCGCAGGAGCTGGTTGTATTTGGCAACCCGGTCGGTGCGGCAGAGAGAGCCGGTTTTGATCTGGCCGGCGTTTACCGCCACGGAGAGGTCGGCAAGGGTGGTGTCCTCGGTTTCGCCCGAGCGGTGGGAGATGACGCAGGTGTAGCCGGCGCGCTTTGCCATTTCGATGGCGTCCAGGGTCTCGGTCAGGGAGCCGATCTGGTTCAGCTTGATCAGGATCGAGTTGGCGATCCCCTTCTGAATACCCTCTTCCAGGATTCGGGGATTGGTGACGAAGAGGTCGTCACCCACGATCTGGATCCGCTTGCCAAGACGGTCGGTGAGAAGCTTCCAGCCGTCCCAGTCGTTCTCGGCCATGCCGTCCTCGATGGAGATGATCGGGTACTTGTTCACCAGGTTCTCGTAGAAATCAACCATCTGGGCCGGGGTTTTCTTCGGCTCGGCCTCATTTCCCAGGGTGTAGACGCCATCCTTGAACAGCTCTGATGATGCCACGTCCAAGGCCAGGAGCACTTCTTCGCCCGGCTTGTAGCCGGCCTTCTGGATTGCCTCCATGATAACTTCCAGAGCCTCTTCGTTGGATTTCAGGTTCGGCGCAAACCCTCCCTCGTCACCCACCGCGGTGTTGTACCCTTTACCCTTCAGCACACCCTTCAGGGCATGGAAGATCTCGGCACCCATCCGCAGCGCCTCGGTGAAGGATTTGGCGCCGGCCGGCATGATCATGAACTCCTGGATGTCGACGTTGTTGTCGGCATGGGCGCCGCCGTTCAGGATGTTCATCATCGGCAGCGGGAGCTCCTTTGCATTGCTGCCGCCGATATACTGGTAGAGGGGGAGCCCGACTTCTTCGGCAGCGGCCTTGGCCACGGCCAGCGAAACGCCGAGAATGGCGTTGGCTCCCAGGTTGCTCTTGTACTCGGTGCCGTCCAGATCCAGCATCCTCTGGTCGATCCCGATCTGGTCGGTGGCTTCCATGCCGATGATCTGCTCGGCGATGACGTTGTTGACGTTGTCGACTGCCTTGAGGACCCCCTTGCCGAGGTAGCGGGACTTGTCTCCGTCGCGCAGCTCCAGAGCCTCGCGCTCGCCGGTTGATGCGCCGGACGGCACCGCCGCCCTTCCCATGACGCCGGACTCCAGGAATACTTCGACCTCCAGGGTCGGGTTGCCGCGGGAATCGAGTATTTCTCGCGCATAGACATCGGTAATTTCGCTCATTCTAGCCCCCTTGCAGAGAATGTGTGTCTGGTCTTGTGACCATCTGTAAAACGGCGAAAATATAACAGACCCGAAAGAATATGGAAACATATTTCATGTGCTGAACCACATGGGCGCCATGCAGCATGGGGGCAGACGCTTTTATCGGAGTTGACAGGCCCCGGACGGGAACGATATAGTGATTTTCTTATCGGTTTCTTCGGAACGGACGCTAACTGTCACGGCATCACAGATGCCAACAGGTAACCATACAGAAATCAATCATGCCCTCCCAAAGCGGCAACACCGACCAGGACATACGGGGATCCCTTCCCCTTTCCCTCGGGAGGATCCTCGACAATCTCCTGGAGCGCTTCTCGAATCCGCGCCAGGAGGCCAGGAACCGCCGTATCCTCCTCCTTCTTACGGCCTTTTTCCTCACGCTTCTGATCCTTCCCCGCCAGGAGTTCCTCTCCGTCAGGTACAAAGCTGGCGACATCGCTACCACCGACATCCGGGCGACCCAGGACTACCTGTTGGAAGATCGCCTTCTCACCGATAAAAAGCGCCGTGAGGCAGAGGCGGCGGTCCCCTATGTGTACAGCTTTACCCAGGAAGGGGCGGGCGAGTCGGTTGGGCGCATCGAACAGGCCCTCGCCCTTCTCCAGCAGGCGGCCACGGCGGCGTCTCCCGCGGGTGATCCCGCCCTTGACGACTCCCTGAAGGGGCTTTTCGGGTTCAGACTCTCCACCGACGAGAAAGCCGCCCTCATGCGGATCGGAGCCGATCCCGGCCTCATGGATCAGGTGCGGGTTCTGGCCGAGCGGCTCTACACCAACAAGATTGTGGTCGACAAGCGTTCGTTTGCCGGCGACACCGCCCATGGCATCGCCCTTGTTGATGCCCGGACCGGCGAGTCGCTGGGGCGGATGGAATATACGGTTTCTCCCATCGAGCCCGCCGAGGTCATGGAGATCGTCAAGGGGATGAAAGTCACTGCTCCCGGCTTGTCTCCACGCGAGATCGATACCCTGAAGGGGTTCGTGGCGAAGGTGGTGCGTCCAAACCTCACCTTCAGCAGGGATCTGACCGAGCAGGCGCAAGGAAGGGCCCGGAATGAGGTTCGCCCCGTTCTTTTGCAGGTGAAGCAGGGGGAGATGATTGTCAGGGTTGGAGAGCGGGTGACCGCTGAACAGATCCAGAAGCTTGAGATGATTTCCTCTGCCCGCGGCGATATCAACAAGCTTTTCGTCGGTATCGGCCTCTTTGGCCTCGTCCTTGTCATCCTCTATTTCCCTTACCGGTTCGCCCGGAAAAATATTCGGAAATTCAATCCAGTCACCAAGGATCTCGTTCTCATCTCCCTGGTAACGACTGGCATATTCTTTCTGCTGAAAATCGCCATGACCATTTCTGCGGCCTTGGGGACACCGTTCCCCAGCATCGATACCCGCGACTATTTCTACCTTTTCCCCTTCGCCGTAGGACCGATGCTGATCCGGATAATCCTCAATTCCGAGGTGGCGATGGTCTATACGGCCATCACGGCGCCGCTTCTGGGGATCATGTTCAACAACAGCCTCTTCGTGGTGGTCTACGCCCTGCTGGGGGGGATAGTCGGTGCCCACGGTGTGCGCCACTGCAAGGACCGCAGTCGCATCTACACCGCCGGCCTCAAGGTGAGTGTCGTGAACTTCGCCATGGCGCTGGCCTTCCAGACCATGAGCGACAGTTTTCTCTCCCTGCAGACTATCTGGAGCGCCGTCTTCGCCCTGGCTGGCGGGCTTCTCTGCTCGGCAGTCGTCACCGGCACCATCCCGCTCATCGAAACCGTTTTTCATTACGTGACCGACATCAAGCTGCTGGAACTCTCCAATCTCAACTCGCCGGTCCTGCGCGAGCTCATGGTCCGTGCCCCCGGCACCTACCACCACAGCGTCCTGGTGGGAAACCTGGTGGAGGCGGCTGCCGAGACGATAAACGCGAACCCGCTCCTGGCAAGGGTAGCGGCCTATTATCATGATATCGGCAAAATCAGCAAGCCCCAGTATTTCATCGAGAATACAGGGGGGGGCGACAACCGCCACGACAAGCTCGCCCCGAGCATGAGCGCCCTCATCCTCATCTCCCATGTGAAGGAGGGGGTTGAGCTTGCCCGGGAGCATCGGGTGGGGCGCCCCATAGTCGACATCATCCGGCAGTCCCACGGCACGGCCCTCATGACCTTCTTTTTCCAGAAGGCCAAGAGTCTGGCCGGCGACGGGCAGACGGTGCACGAGCGCGATTTCCGCTATCCCGGCCCCAAGCCCCAGTCGCGGGAAGCGGGTCTCGTCATGCTGGCCGACTGCGTGGAGGCCGCTTCCCGTACCCTCGTGAACCCCACTTCCGACCGGATACAGGGGCTGGTGCAGAAGATCATCAACAACATCTTCATTGACGGTCAGCTGGACGAATGCGAGTTGACCCTCAAGAACCTCCACGAAATAGCCAAGAGCTTCAACCGCATTCTGGCCGGCATCTATCACCACCGCATCGACTACCCGGAGCCGGCCTACAAGGAAAAAGAGAAACTGACCGGAGGTAAGAAACCGAGTGAAGGTAGCGATAGCGAACCGGCAAAGGCGGCATCCGATCGGGACGCCACGCCTGAGAAAAGTGGCGGAGACGATATTAAGCGCCTTGGGATATCCCGATAGCGAGCTCTCGGTGGTCATCACCGGCGATCTCGGCATCCGGCGCGTCAACCGCGAGTATCTCCATAAGGACCGCCCCACGAACGTCATCTCCTTTGCCATGGCCGAGGGTGAGTTCGGCGACATGAATCCCGGCATGCTGGGCGATGTGATCATCTCCGCCGATACGGCGGCCCGGGAGGCGGAAGAGGGGGGGATCTCCTTCTGGTCCCGGCTCTGTTTCCTGCTGCTGCACGGCGTTCTTCACATCACCGGCTACGACCACGAGCGGAGCGGCGAGGCGGAGGCCCGGCGGATGGAGGCGAAGGAGCGGGAGATCTTCGCGATCCTGGAGAGGGAAGGGCTTGTCTAGCCCCTACGGAGAGACGGATGCCGATGGCGCCCCGCTTCGGCCGACTCCGACGGCGCCCAACGGCGACCCGGTGAAGCCGTCCCGCTTCATCGACTCCGTCAATTGCGCCATCGAGGGGATATTCTGGGCCACCCGGACCCAGAAGCACATGCGCCGGCACTTCCTGTCGGCCCTGATTCTCCTGTTCGCGGTGCTCTTCCTCCGGGTGTCGGCCCTTGAGTTCACGCTCCTGGCGGTATCGGTTTCGTTCGTGCTCTTTGCCGAGCTGATGAACACGGCGGTCGAGGTGGTGGTGGACATGGTTTCACCGGAGTACCACCCCCTTGCCAAGATCGCCAAGGACGTTGCTGCCGGCGGGGTGCTCGTGGCGGCCATCGGCGCCGCGGTCATGGGCTACCTGATCCTGTCCCATTACATTTTTCCCATTTACAAGGAGGCGCTTGCCATGATAGGTACCCCGTCGGAGATGGGGGCGGTGGTGGCCCTGCTGGCGGTGGTGATCGTGGTGGTGATCCTCAAGTCGATTTCAGGCAAGGGGACGCCGCTTGAGGGGGGACTCCCCAGCGGCCATGCGGCGGTGGCCTTCTCCATCGCCACCCTGGTCACTCTCAACACCCAGGACCCCCTCATCTCGATTCTGACCATCGCCCTCGCGGTAATGGTGAGCCACTCGCGGCTTCTGCTCAGCATCCACACCATGCGCGAGGTAGTATTCGGCGCGGTTACCGGGGCGGGGGTCACCCTCTTGGTGCTGATGCTGTTCCGGTTCATGAAATAGGCGTTTTTTACGCCAACACACGACAAAGGAGGAACACAGGCCTTGGACGAGGGCTCTGGCAGGAAAAGCTCCGGACTGATTGACATGTTTGGCAGGTTTCTGACCGGCAAGAAACGGATCACCGAAGAGGAGATCCAGGAGATCATCGACGCCAGCGAGGAAGAGGGGCTCATCAATCCGGAAGAGAACGAGATGATCCGCTCCATCTTTGCGCTCAGCGATACGGTGGTCAGGGAGATCATGGTGCCGCGCACCGACATGGCCAGCGTCTCCGTCGACACCTCGGTGGGAGAGGTTCTGAGGACCATCATAGCCTGCGGCCATTCACGGATTCCGGTGTACGACGGGACCGTCGACAACATCACGGGTCTCATCTACGCCAAGGACCTCCTCAAGTACTGGGGGATGAGCGACGCATCCATCAATATCAAGCGGATCATGCGGACCCCCTACTTCATCCCCGAGACCAAGAACCTGGAAGAGCTCCTCCAAGAGTTCAAGCGCAAGCGGGTCCACATCGCCATCGTCATCGACGAGTACGGCGGCACATCGGGGCTCGTCACCATCGAAGACCTCCTGGAGCAGATCGTGGGGGATATTCAGGACGAGTACGATCTGGAGGAGGACTGGCTTGTGGAGGAACCCGACGGCTCGGTCCTTGTGGACGCCCGGCTCCCCATCGAGGAGTTGGAGGAGCGCTTCGGTATCGAAATCGAGCGTGATAAGTTCGACACCGTGGCCGGCCTCATTTTCCATCTGACCGGTCGGATTCCGAAGGTGGGCGAGGAGATCGAGAACGGCACCCTCCGGATGACCGTTCTCGAAGGAGGCGAGCGGAACATCAGGAAGGTGCGTGTGATCCGTCGGACCGGCGCTTCTGAGGAGACCGAGGGGTAGTGGACTACCACAGATTACGGATGCCTGATTTTGACGCCATTCCCCGGCGCGACTACCTGATGGCAATTCTCTCTGGTGCGCTTCTTGCTCTCTCGTTTCCGAGTGCCGGTATCTCCATCTTCGCCTGGGTCGCGTTCGTGCCGCTCCTTCTCGCCTGTGGCCGGAAGGATCCCCGCAAGGCCTTCCGCCTTGGCTTCGTGGCGGGTCTCACAGCCTACGCGGGCATCCTCTACTGGATCACCATCGTCGTCACCACCTACGGCAAGCTTCCGTGGATAGTGAGCCTTGGTGTACTTTCAATGCTCGTGTCATACCTGGCCCTTTACCCGGCCCTGACAGCCTACCTGGTCCGGCGGGGGGAGGAGCGGGGTATTTCACTCCTCATTTCGTTCCCGTTCATCTGGGTGGGGCTTGAGTACGTGCGGGCCTTCCTCGTTACCGGGTTCCCCTGGGCAAGCCTCGGCTACACCCAGTACCGGACTCTCCCCCTTATCCAGATCGCCGACGTTACCGGGGTCTATGGCCTGAGTTTTCTCATCGCCCTGGCGAACGTGGTTCTCTACCGGATCATCCGCGGTTTTGCGGCACGGGAGCCGGCTCCCTACCCGGTGAAGAGCGCCGTGTTTCTGATTGCCCTGCTCCTTGCCACAGTTGCCTACGGTTTCAAGCGCCTCCATGTCCCCGAGAACGGTGCGCCCTTCAAGGTGGCCCTCATCCAGGGGAACATCGACCAGAACGTAAAGTGGGATCCGTCGTTCCAGGAAGAAACTGTTGCCATCTACGAGAGGCTTTCGCGCAAGGCATGCGCCGCGGGGCCGGCAGATCTCCTGGTCTGGCCCGAGAGCGCCGCCCCCTTCTACTTCCAGGACGAGGCGCGGTATGCCTCCCGCATCAAGGATTTAACCAAGGAGCTCAACACCTGTGCCGTGGTCGGGAGTCCCGCCTACGAAAATGATGGGGAGCGGTTGAAGTATTTGAACAGTGCCTTCCTCCTCTCTCCGTGGGGTGACGTGATTGGCCGCAGTGACAAGATCCACCTGGTTCCTTTCGGCGAGTACGTGCCGATGGCGAAACTCCTCCCCTTCGTCAACAAACTCGTGGCCGGCATCGGCGATTTCTCGCCCGGTGCACAGATAGCCGCCCTGGACACCGGCAAGGGGAGGATCGGCATCCTCGTCTGCTTCGAGGGAATCTTCCCGGAACTCTCCCGGGCCTACGTGCAGGCCGGAAGCCGCCTTCTCGTCAACATCACCAACGACGCCTGGTTCGGACGCTCGTCGGCACCCTACCAGCATCTCTCCATGACTGTCTTCCGTGCCGTAGAGAACCGGGTGCCGCTGGTGCGGGCGGCCAACACCGGCATAACCTCTATCATCGACAGTAAGGGGCACATCCGGGGAATGACGCCGCTCTTCCAGGAGGCGGTGTTGAACGGAGAGGTGAGGCTGGGCGAGGGAGTGACCTTCTACAATCGCCACGGGGACATCTTCGCCTGGGGGTGTCTCGCTGTGGCGGCAATCGTTGTTGTTATCGCGTTCAGGAGGAAAAAACTCTAGGGCCTGAGTTTTCCACCCGGGAGAGGGCGCAGCAAGCAGCGCCCCTCCATGGATTATCACCATCATCACAAGGAGTCATGGATGTTCAGAGAAGAAGTAGCCCGCGTCGAAAATCTCTCGGAGAGAATTGCCAAGCTCCGGGGGTCTCTTTGACATAGATCGGAAGCGGGAAGATATCCAGGAGATGGAGGCCCAGATTGCGGTCCCCGGCTTCTGGGATGACAATGAGAAGGCCCAGCAGGTTCTCAAAGAGCGCACCCGGATCGAGAAGATAGTGGATATCTGGGATCGCCTCAGCCGGCAGACGGAGGATATCCGGGTCCTGATCGAGCTTGGCGAGGAGGTCGCCGACGAGGCGACCCTCGACGAGGTCCGGGGGCTCAATGACCAGCTTGAGAAGGAGGTGGAGGGGGCCGAGTTCCAGCGGATGCTCTCAGGACCCCATGACAAGAGCGCTTGCTTCTTCTCCATCAATGCCGGCGCCGGCGGCACCGAGGCCCAGGACTGGGCCGAAATGCTCTTGCGGATGTATCTCCGCTACTGCGAGCGCAAGGGGTGGAAGACGGAGATTACCGACTACCAGGCCGGGGACGAGGCAGGGGTCAAGTCGGCCACCTTTACCGTTGACGGTGAGTATGCATATGGCTATCTTAAGGCCGAAGCCGGCATCCACCGTCTTGTACGGATTTCTCCCTTTGATTCGAACGCCCGGCGGCATACCTCCTTCGCCTCGGTCTTCGCCTTCCCCGAGATCGAGGATGATATCGAGGTGACTATCGTCGAAACGGATTTGCGGATCGACACGTACCGCTCCAGTGGTGCCGGCGGCCAGCACGTCAACACCACCGATTCGGCCGTCCGTATCACCCATATACCCACGGGCCTCGTGGCTGCCAGCCAGTGCGAGCGGAGCCAGCACATGAACAAGGCGACCGCCATGCGGATGCTGCGGGCCAAGCTCTACGAGAAAGAGCTTCAGGAGCGCGAGGCAAAGGCGGCCGAGATTGGCGGGGAGAAGAAGGAGATCGGCTGGGGGAGTCAGATCCGTTCCTATGTCCTTCACCCTTACAAAATGGTGAAGGACTTGAGGACCGGTGTTGAAACCGGCAATACCGACGCGGTTCTGGACGGCGGCCTGGAGGAATTCATCGTTGCCTTCCTCATGGGGGTGCGCCGCGACGTGAAGGATACCATCGACTGATGCAGAAATTCGTCGTTCTTCTGACAGTATTTGTCGTCATTTCCATTCTGGCAGCTACCGGTTGTGCTGCCCCGCGGGCCGGACTTTCCCGGGTGGGGCACGCCATACAGGTCGGCGCCTTCTCCGAGGTGAAGAACGCCGAGCGCCTGGCGGCCCAGCTCCAGGTGCGGGGGATAGAGGCATTCTATTTCAAGCGCGACAATGGCCTCTACGCCGTTCGTTTCGGTGATTTCCCGTCCAAGCAGGCAGCCCAGAAGGAAGCCCGGAAGCTGGTTTCCGACGGACTCATCGGGGCCTATTTCATCGCACCTCCCCAGGAGCTTTCCGGCAAGCGCGAAACCGTGGTGAAGCGGGAGCCGGCGACTTCCATCGGTCGTCCCCCCGTGGAGCCCCGCAAAAAACAGCCCGAATCCCCGAAGGGGGACAAGGACATGGGGCAGATTGCCGCGCGCACCGCCGAGCGGTTTGTGGGGATACCCTACCGCTGGGGAGGCAACACGGTGGTGGACGGGATGGACTGCAGCGGCTTTGCCCGCGCCGTCTACAACCTCTGCGGCGTCAACATCCCCCGCACCTCCCGGGAGCAGTTCAAGGTGGGGGACCCGGTGGGTCGTGACGACCTGAAGGATGGCGACCTGGTCTTTTTCGGCGCTTCCGAAGACAGTATCAACCACGTGGGAATCTACGTGGGAGACAGAAGGTTCGTCCATGCTCCCCGCCGTGGGGATGACATCAAGGTATCCTCCCTCGACGAGAGCTACTTCGCCAAGAAGTTCATGGGCGGCCGCCGTTATTTCTGATAGAGACACGAGGTAATTCCATGGCACTGATCAAACCGTTCCGGGCACTGCGCCCGCCTGAATCCCTTGCCGAGAAGGTGGCTGCTCTCCCCTACGACGTCATGAACGTCGAGGAGGCAAAGGCCATGGCTGCGGGCAATCCCTACAGTTTCCTCCACGTCTCGCGTCCCGAGATTGATCTCCCGGCAGAGATGGACCCCTACGCCGAGGAGGTGTACGAGCAGGGGCGGGAGAACATGAAGCGTTTCATCGCTGAGGGGACCCTTATCCAGGACCGGGATGAATGCTACTACGTCTATCGCCAGAAGATGGGGGCCATCGAGCAGACGGGCCTCGTGGTCTGTGCCGGGGTGGACGACTACGAGAGCGGCGTCATTAAAAAGCACGAGTTGACCCGGGCCGACAAAGAAGAGGACCGGGTAAAGCACATCGATTACCTGGACGCAAACGACGAGCCGGTCTTCTACACCTACCGCAACGACCCCGCCATTACCGCCCTCGTGGCTGGGGTAGCGGCCGGAGAACCCACCTATCACTTCACCACCGGCGACGGTGTTACCCACACCCTCTGGATCATCGCCGAGCAGGCGGCCATCGACGATCTCACACAGCGGTTTGCCGCCATCGAAACCCTCTACGTGGCCGATGGCCACCACCGGAGCGCCGCCGCCGGTCGCGTGCGCGCATTGCGGCGGGCTGCCAACCCCGGCCACACGGGAAGCGAGGAGTACAACTGGTTCCTTACCGTCATCTTCCCCGACAGCGAGATGAACATCATGCCCTATAACCGGGCGGTGAAGGACCTGAACGGCCACTCCGTCGCGGAGCTGATAACCCGCATCGGCGACTGCTTCGCCATAGCGCCGGCGGCCAAGGGGTTCGCGCCGTCCCGGCGGCACGAGTTCGGCATGTACCTGGAGGGGCGCTGGTATCAGCTCGTCGCCAAGCCGGGCACCTTCGACGAGGGGGACGCGGTGTCCCACCTGGATGTGTCTATCCTTCAGAACAACCTTCTAAGCCCGATCCTGGCCATCAGCGATCCCCGTACCGACCAACGGATATCCTTCGTCGGCGGCATCCGGGGGACGGAGGAGCTGAAGCGGCTCGTGGATGGCGACGACTACCGGATCGCCTTTTCCCTCAACCCCACCTCCATGGAAGATCTCATGCAACTGGCCGACGCCGGGCAGATCATGCCTCCCAAGTCCACCTGGTTCGAGCCGAAACTTCGCAGCGGACTCTTCGTCCACCAGCTTTCGTAGCATCGTGGGGACTGTCCGTGACGCGTAATCGCCGTTTCTGGCTCTTCAAGACTGAGCCATCCTGCTTCTCGTTCGATGACCTGAAGCCGCGCCCTAGCAGCAGGGAGCACTGGGACGGGGTGCGGAACTTCCAGGCCCGGAACCTGCTGCGGGACGAGATCAAACCGGGGGATGGCGTCCTTTTCTATCACAGTAGCATTCCTGAACCGGCGGTCGTTGGCATCGCCGAGGTGGTGAGCGAGGGGTACCCCGACGGGACGGCCCTCGACCCGGCCTGCGAGCACTTCGATCCGCGGGCGAGCCGTGACAACCCAATCTGGTACATGGTTGACGTGAGGTATGGCCGGCCTTTCAAGCGGCCGGTAACCCTCGCCGAGATGAAGATGCATCCCGAACTGGCCGGCATGGTGCTTCTCAAGCGGAGCCGCCTGTCGGTCCAGCCGGTGACGCCTCACGAGTGGGAGTACATCCTCCGCCTGGGCGGAATTGATTGAGCAGGGAGGTTTTTGTGAGATCCGTTGAAAAACTGCTGGTTCTGTTTCTTTTCATCACCGGGGTGGCCATCGCCGCCTGCTCCGACAAGGACGCCAAACCGTCGGGGGAGGCCAAGCCTGCCACCGCAGCGGCACCGGCGTCCGCCGTCACGACCCCGTCCGGGCTTTCCTACGTGGATCTCGTCATTGGCAACGGTCCCCAGCCTACTGCGGGCAAGCCCGTGAAGGTTCACTACACCGGCTGGCTTGAGAATGGCACCAAGTTCGACAGCTCCGTTGACCGGGGGGAACCCTTCGTCTTCACCGTTGGCGCCGGTGAGGTGATCCCCGGCTGGGACGAAGGGGTTCTGACCATGAAGGTGGGAGGCAAACGGCGGCTCATCGTTCCGTCCCAGCTTGGGTATGGCGCGGCAGGCGCTGGCGGCGTGATCCCGCCCAATGCGACGCTCATCTTCGAGGTGGAGCTGCTCGGCGCCGAAAAGTAGCCGGCATCTATTGACGTCGCACGTTGCACAACTGAACTGCCAGGGAGGGCTTATGCGAGTTCTGCTCATTGTAGTCATGGTGTTTTTGGTTGCATCACCGGTCACGGCTGCCCCCGCAAACGTCACGTACTATCTGGACGGTACGCGGGTCGAGGGTGTGGCCCCTGCCCCCAAAGGCTACCTGGAGCTACCGCTTCCCGGCACGTACATCACCGGTTCCTTCCGCGTGCGGCCCGCTGGGTCGGGCTCTGTCACAAGGGTTGACGTAATCCCCACGCGGCCCGACTCCAAGGCAGACAAGGAAATGAAGGAGCTCACCGAGCGGCGCCGTGCCCTTGAAGACCGACTGAAGGCCCTGGAAGTTCGTCAGGAAATCTTCAAGGCGGCCGCCAAGTCCCAGAGCAGCAAGGCACCCCGCAAGACCAAGAACAACCCTGAGCCCCTTGAAACCATCAGGAAGGGGACCGACTATGCCGTTGCTCAACTGGAGGAAGTCTACCGGGGGCGACGCCGGGCGGAGGAGGGGCTCAAGGCGGTCGATGCCCGCATGGATGCCCTTAAGAAGGAGGGGGGGATCGGCGGCAGTGTCGCCCGGATATGGCTGTCGGGGAAGGGAGGAGCTTCCTACAGTTTTCTCACCACGGGGATTGGCTGGACCCCCTTCTACGATTTCAGGCTAGCCGGCAACAAGATGGTAGAGGTGACGGTGAAGGCCCAACTTCCTGGAACCCAGAGGGACAAGAAAGCGTCGGTCGTGGCCCTGAACGTCGCCGAGGCGACGCCGGGGGGGCCTGCCGTTTCCGTTTCCGGGCACCTTGCGCCGGTGGCCAGATTTACTCTTCCCGTCGAGCGGGAAGAGCCCTTCCAGGCTCCCCAGGGTGGGGTGAGTTTCGCCTTCAGAAACACGACTGGCGAACGTCTGGTTGCGGGAGGGGGGGCGTGCTATCTGAACGGGGAGTATCTGGGGCCGGTACGCTTCGAGGGTAGTTCGCCCGGAGAAGTGCGCGAAGTAATCGCGGGAAGCATTCAGGAGTAAGCAGGCGCAACCGGGAGCCACAGCGAGGCTCCCGGGTTTTGTCTTGACTTGGCTCTGCCCGTGGGCTAATTTGTCGGATTGTTAAACCGGCCGAAACCTGCACCGAGAAAGGGATTACACGTCACATGGAAGAACTGAGCGAGTTGCTGCTCCAGAGGCGGCGCAAGGTCGATGCCCTCTGGGAAGCGGGAATCAACCCCTATCCGAACGACTTCAGGCCCCAGCATACGTCGGCAGACGTTGTCGCTGCCTTCGGCCATTGCGAGACGATTGAAGAGGGGGCTGCCACCTTTGTTGTTGCCGGGCGGATCATCGCCTTCCGTTCCTTTGGCAAGGCCGCCTTCATCCAGCTCCAGGATCGCAAGGGGCGCATCCAGCTCTACGTGCGCAAAGATACCGTCGGTGCCGACTCCTTTGAAACCTTTGAATCCTTCGATATCGGTGACATCATCGGCGCTACCGGAACTCCCTTCCGGACCAAGACCGGCGAGCTCTCCCTCAACGTCAGCGAAGTCAGGCTCCTCACCAAGTCGTTTCTTCCCCTCCCCGAAAAGTTCCATGGTCTCACCGACGTGGAGACCCGGTACCGCCAGCGTTACGTTGACCTGATCGTGAACCCCGAGGTTCGCGAGGTTTTTTTCAAGCGTTCCCGGATCGTCAATCTGATTCGCGAATTCATGGTTTCGCACGATTTCCTCGAAGTGGAAACGCCGATGATGCAACAGATCCCCGGCGGCGCCACGGCACGCCCCTTCGTCACCCACCACAACGCCCTCGACATGGAGCTTTTTCTTCGCATCGCGCCGGAGCTCTATCTCAAGCGTCTCGTGGTCGGAGGGTTCGACCGGGTCTTCGAGATCAACCGCAACTTCCGCAACGAAGGCATCTCGGTTCGCCACAATCCCGAGTTCACCATGATGGAGTTCTATCAGGCCTACGCCACGTTCGAGGACCTGATGGACTTCACCGAGAGGCTCCTGAGCCATGTTGCCCAGGAGGTGCTCGGGACCCTTGACTTTACCTATCAGGGGATGGAGATCAGCTTCCAGCGCCCCTGGAAGAGGCTCACCGTCAAGGAGGCGATCCTGGAGTACGGCGACATTGACGCCAAATCCCTGGACGACCGTGACCTGGCTTACGCCTATGCCCAGCGGATCGGGCTCGATCTGCCGTCCGACGTGGGCTACGGCAAGCTCATCACTGAGATTTTCGAGGAGGTGGCCGAGGCGAAGCTGATCCAGCCAACCTTCATCACCGCGTATCCCACTGAGGTGTCGCCCCTTTCCCGCAAGAGCGACAAGGACCCCGAGATCGTCGACCGCTTCGAGTTCTTCTGTGCCGGTCGCGAAATGGCCAACGCCTTTTCGGAGCTGAACGACCCGGTGGACCAGAAGGAACGCTTCCTTGGCCAGGTTGCCCAGAAGGTCAAGGGGGACGAAGAGGCCCATTATATGGACGAGGACTACATCAGGGCCCTCGAGTACGGGATGCCGCCGACGGCTGGAGAGGGGATCGGGATCGACCGCCTCGTCATGCTCCTGACCGACTCACCCTCCATCCGCGACGTCATTCTCTTCCCGCAACTGCGCAAGGAAAAATAGCAGGGACTGGGGTCAGGGACGGGGTTTCAGGTTACCCAATCCCTCGGCCCCATTCCCCCATCTCAGGTTTACCAATGTCCTACGAGCTCTTCATCGGCCTCCGCTACCTGAAGGCCAAGCGGAAGTCGACTTTCATATCGATCATCACCTTTATCTCCACAGCCGGGGTAGCCCTCGGGGTGATGGCCCTCATCATCGTGCTGGCAGTCATGACCGGCTTTGAGGAGGATCTGAAGGAAAAGATCCTCGGAACCAATGCCCACGTGGTTGTCCTGAAATCCAGCGGCACCATGGAAGACTATCCAGCACTCATGGCCCGGCTGAAGGGGGTGAAGGGGGTTGAGGCCGTCACTCCCTTCATCTACAGCCAGGTCATGCTCTCCTCCGGCTCCAATGTCTCCGGCGTGGTGCTCCGGGGCATCGACGTCAAGACTGATCCTTTGGTGACCAACCTCCATCGCTCCCTTGTGGAGGGGAAGCTGGGAGATCTGGAGCGCTCACCTCTCCCCCTCGCTTCCCAGGAATCGCCCCGGCCGGGCATCATTATCGGCAGGGAGCTTGCCCGATCGCTCAATATCTACACCGGCGACACAATCAACGTCATTTCACCCCTGGGGAACATCACTCCCCTTGGCATGGTGCCGAAAATGAAGCAGTTTCGGGTTGTGGGACTCTTCAACACCGGCATGTTCGAATACGATTCCACCCTTGCCTACGTGGGACTTGGCGAGGCCCAGCAGTTCCTTTCCCTGGACCATGGGGTGACCGGCATCCAGCTCAGGGTGAAGGACGTCTACCGGACCGGCGAGCTGGTCCAGCAGATCAACCGCGAGCTGGGTTTCCCCTTCTACGCCCGGGACTGGATGCAGATGAACAAGAACATTCTTTTTGCGTTGAAGACGGAAAAGATGGTAATGTTCATCATTCTGACCCTGATCGTACTGGTCGCCGCCTTCGGCATTGCCTCGACGCTCTTCATGGTGGTGCTGGAAAAGACCAAGGACATTGCGATCCTCAAGTCCATGGGGGCCACGGGGCGGAGCATCATGAAGATTTTCGTGCTGGAGGGGCTCATCATCGGTATCGCCGGAACCCTCATCGGCGTCACCGGGGGGCTCCTCGTGGCCTACAACCTTGAGCCGATCGTCGGTGCCATACAGAAAGTGACCGGTTTCGAGCTTTTCAGCAAAGACGTTTATTACCTGGATCATTTCCCCTCCCAGGTGGTCCTGTCTGACGTTCTCCTGATCTCCGTGACGGCGGTGCTCATATCGCTCGTGGCGACCCTCTACCCGTCATGGCAGGCATCAAAACTGCCACCGGCGGAGGCGCTGCGCTATGAGTAGCCTCCTTGAGGTGGCCGACCTCACGAAGAGCTACGGTTCAGGGGAGACCCGGGTTGATGTGCTGAAGGGGATCAACCTGACGGTGGCAGAGGGCGAAACCATCGCCCTTGTCGGAGCTTCCGGCACCGGCAAGAGTACGCTTCTTCACATCATGGGAACTTTGGACCGTCCCACGTCGGGAAATGTGCTGTTTGGCGGGGAAGATGTCTTCCGGTTGAGTGAAGCAGCCTTGGCCACCTTCAGGAACCGCTCCATCGGCTTTGTGTTCCAGTTCCATCACTTGCTTCCCGAGTTTACGGCCGTCGAGAATGTCATGATGCCGCTCCTTATCGCCGGCATGAAACGTTCCGAGGCCGCGGTGCCTGCCCGGGAACTGCTGGCCGAAGTGGGGCTTGGCCACCGTCTTACCCATAAGCCCGGCGAACTCTCCGGAGGCGAGCAACAGCGGGTCGCCATCGCCCGGGCATTGGTTCTCTCGCCGAAGCTTCTTCTGGCGGACGAGCCCACCGGCAACCTGGACATGAAGACCAGTGACGAAGTGCACGAAACCCTCGATGGTATTCACCGGAAGCGGGGGGTAACACTCGTCATCGTTACCCACAATGAGAAGCTTGCTTCCTGTATGGGAAGAACGGTCCGTCTTGTGGACGGTCGTGTGGTTTCAGACTAGCGCGGCACAACCCGCGCGTTAACCAGGATGTACATTCCATTCTCCCGGGGGAGAAGTGATTCAGTTATACGCAACCAGAGCAGGTGTTGTGGCGACGGTCGTCCTTGCGGCCCAAGGAGCCTTTGCCGAAGGGGAGAAAATCTCCGACCTTCAGGTGAGGGGCAACCGAAGGATCGATACGGCGGCCATCCTCAATGCCGTGAAGCTGAAGACGGGCGACCTCCTCTACGTGGAGAAGGTCGACGCGGACATCCGCGCCATCTACCGACTGGGGCAGTTTCAGGACGTGAAGGCCGAGACGGAGAAGGCTGACGGTGGCGTGGTTCTCGTCTATACGGTGGTCGAGAAGCCGATTATTCGCGAGATCAGGATCGAGGGGACCAAGCAAATCTCCACCGACAAGGTCAGAGAGGCCCTCGGTCTCAAGACCAACAGTATCTTCTCCCAGAAAGAACTGACCCAGAGCGCCAAGAAGGTCAAGAAACTTTACTCCGACGAGGGTTATTACCTGGCCGAGGTCGACGTGAGGAGCGAAAAGCGCTCCGACACCGATGTCGGGGTGGTAGCCACCATTACCGAAGGGGAAAAGGTACTCATCAAGTTCATCCGGTTCGAGGGAAACAGGTCCTTCACCGAGAAGAAGCTCCGCAGCGTCATGGAGACCAAGGAGAAATGGTTCCTTTCCTGGCTCACCGGCGCCGGTACCTATAAGGACGAAGTCCTCAAGAACGACGTGAACCTCATCGCCGACCTCTACTTCAACAACGGCTACGTGAACGTGAAGCTGGGGGAGCCCGAGATCAAGCTTCTGGACGACCGTAGCGGCCTTGCTGTGACCATAGGAATCACCGAGGGTGACCAGTACAAGACCGGCTCCATCGGGTTCAAGGGAGACCTTCTGGAGAAGGAAGAGGTTCTCGCCCAGGGGCTTCGGCTCAAGAGGGGGGAAATTTTCAACCGCGCCAATCTTCGGGCCGACGTGTTGAGCCTCACCGACCTCTATGCAGACAAGGGGTACGCCTTCACCAACGTCACTCCTCTTTCCAAGATCAACCCCGACCAGAAGACTGTCGACATAACCTTCGATTTCGAGAAGGGGGAGAAGGTCTTCATCGACCGGATAACCGTCCTTGGCAACACCAAGACCCGGGACAAGGTCCTTCGGCGCGAGTTGAAGGTGGTCGAGGGGGAAAATTACAGCAGCACCGGCCTCAAGAAGAGCAAGCAGAGCCTGATGAACCTCGGCTTCTTCGAAGAGGTAAACATTGCCACCGCAAAGGGAAGCGCCGACAACAAGCTCGATGTAAATGTTGAGGTGAAGGAGAAGCCGACCGGAACCTTCAGTATCGGCGCCGGTTACAGCTCCCTCGATGGTCTCATCGGCCAGGGCTCGGTATCCCAGGGAAACTTCCTGGGGCTTGGCCTCAAGGCGAACCTGGCCGCCTCCCTGGGTGGCGAGTCGTCCACTTACAACGTGGGGCTCACCGATCCCTACTTCCTGGACACCCGCTGGACCCTGGGGGCTGACCTCTACCGCACCGAACGGGAATACATCGATTTCACCAAGCGGGCAACCGGTGGTGATATCAAGGCCGGGTATCCGTTGAGCGACACCATGCGTACCCTCTGGATGTACAAGTTCGAAGACAAGAAGATCTTCGACGTCAACACGGAGAGCGATGAGATCATTCCTGAAACCACTTCCACCACCAGTTCCATCTTCGGGAGCTTGACCCGGGACACCACCGACTACCGCCTCGACCCTACCCGGGGGATGGTGAACAATGTGTCCATAGAGGTTGCCGGCCTTGGCGGAACCAACAAATTTATACGCTACATGGGTGATACCTCGGTATTCTTCCCCCTGAAGTGGAGCACGGTTCTCACCCTCAAGGGTAGTCTCGGCTACATCCAGGGCATCGGCGAGGATATCTCCATTGACGAGCGGTTTTTTGCCGGCGGTATCAATACGATCCGCGGTTACGAGGGGCGAAGCATCAGCCCCTACACAATTAATTCTTCCGGTGATCCGTCTTACACCGGCGGCGACAAGGAAGCCATCTTCAACGTGGAGTATAACTTCCCCCTTCTCAAGGATGCCGGGCTCAAAGGGGTTGCCTTTTTTGATGTGGGGAACGTCTATAATGATAATGAGAACATGTTCTCCAGTTTCAGGATGAGCTACGGTGCCGGCATCCGCTGGGTATCCCCCATGGGGCCGTTGCGTCTGGAGTACGGTATCCCCATTAACCCCCGGGATGGCATAGACAAGTCCAGCGGCCGGTTCGAGTTCTCCATCGGGAGCTTTTTCTGACAGTCAGGACGCGTAGCGCTCGCTATGATATCTTTCGCAGTATTACGGCACGAAAGGAAGAAACAATGAAAAAGTTCGTAACAGTTGCATCTATCGTGGGTTCTCTGGTACTTGCTTCCGTTGCCCTTGGGGCCGACGGAGGCAAACTCGGCTACATCGACATGCAGAAGGCCCTCAATCTCTCCGACTCGGGCAAAGAGGCCAAGGAGCAGCTTGCCGCCAAGGTCAAGAAGTACCAGGACGAGATCAATGCCAAGCAGGAGGAGTTGAAAAAACTCAAGGAAGACCTGGAGAAGCAGAGCGTTCTCCTGTCCGAGGCTGCCCGCGGCAACAAGGAGAAGGACTACCAGCAGAAGCTCAAGGAGTTCCAGCGCTTTACGAAGGACGCCCAGGACGAGCTTCAGGCAAAGGACGAGGAATATACCAAAAAGATCATCGAGGAAATGGAGCGGGTGATCCAGGATTACGGCAAGAAGAACGGCTACTCGTTCATTTTTATCCGGAACGAGGGGATGATCTACGTGGACGACAAGTCCGACGTGACTGACGAAATCCTCAAGCTGTTCAATTCCTCCCGGAAGAAGTAGAACCATGGCGACTTTACGTACCCTCAGGGAACTGGCCGATTATCTCGACGGCACGGTCGCCGGCGACGAGTCAAAGACGGTCACCGGCGTTGCGAGTCTCGACGATGCCGCTGATAACCAGATCACCTTTCTCGCCAATCCCCGCTATGCACCCAAGGTCGCCACGACCGGTGCAGGTGCGGTGGTGCTGCCGCCAGGGGCCGAGCGCCACGGAAGGAATGCCATCCATGTGGCAAACCCCTACCTGGCCTTTGCCAAGCTCCTCACCCTCTTTCACGTGGCTCCGCGGGAGCCGCTGGGGGTCATGGAGGAGGCGCTGGTTGGCCACAAGGTCACCATGGGGAGCGACGTGACCGTCTATCCCGGTGCCGTCGTGGGAGACGGCGTCACGCTCGGCGACCGGGTGACGATATATCCGGGAGTGGTTCTCTACGAAGGGGTCACGGTTGGCAACGATGTGACGCTCCATGCCAACGTTGTGGTCTATCAGGGGTGCCGCATCGGGAACCGGGTCACGATTCATGCCGGCACGATTATCGGCTCTGACGGTTTCGGTTACGCCCCGGACGGCGATGGTTTCTACAAGATCCCCCAGTTGGGCATCGTCGTCATCGAGGATGACGTGGAGATTGGCGCTAACACCACCATCGACCGGGCGGCCCTCAGCGCAACCGTCATCGGCAGGGGGACAAAGATCGACAACCTCGTCATGATCGCCCATAACTGTGTCCTCGGCGAGAACTGCACCATTGTCTCACAAGTGGGGATCTCGGGCAGCACGAAGCTCGGCAGGCGTGTGACCCTCGCCGGCCAGGTGGGAGTTGCCGGCCATCTGGAGATCGGCGACAACGTCATGGTAGGGGCCAAGTCCGGCATTCCCGGCAATGTCCCAGCCGGCTCCATGGTGAGCGGCATGCCGGCCTTCAATCACCGGGATTGGCTCCGTTCATCGGCCGTGGTGCCGAAGCTCCCCGAGTTGAAGAAGACGATTGCCGCAATGGAAAAGCGGATCCAGCAGCTCGAAGAGAAGCAAGGAGCATGATTATGGAAACTGTCTTTGACATCAATGAGATCATGAATATTCTCCCCCATCGCTACCCTTTTCTCCTGGTGGACCGGATCGTGGAGCATGTGCCTGAGGAGCGGATTGTCGGGATCAAAAACGTCAGCATCAACGAGCCCTTTTTTCAGGGGCACTTCCCCGGTCATCCCATCATGCCGGGAGTGCTGATCGTGGAGGCCATGGCCCAAGTGGGGGGGATCTTCGCGTACGTAGCGCTGGGTGACGAGGTGCGCGACAAGATCTGTTACTTCGCCGCCATCGACAACGTAAAGTTCCGCAAGCCGGTGATGCCGGGCGATCAACTAAGGATTGAGGTGTCGATCAACGGTCGCAAGCGGGGGATCTGGAGTTTCAGCGGCAAGGCGTACGTCAATGGCAAAGTGACGACCGAGGCGGACCTCAAGGCTACCTTCGCCGACCGGAACAGGCTGTAGGATGATTCATCCCACGGCAATCGTCCACCCCGCCGCCCAAGTGGCCGAAGGGGTTGAGATCGGACCCTACGCCATCATCGGAGAGCATGTCCGGATCGGTCGCGGTTCTAAGATCGGTCCCCATACGGTTATCGAAGGCTGGACCGAGATTGGCGATGAGTGTCAGATCTTTCACTTCGCGTCGGTGGGGGGAATTCCCCAGGACCTGAAGTACCGGGGCGAAGAAACCTGGCTGCGAATCGGCAACCGGAACGTCATCCGGGAGTTCGCGACGCTCCAGCCAGGAACCGTGACCGGCATCGGCGAAACGGTTATCGGCGACAACAATCTCTTCATGGCCTATTGCCACGTTGCCCACGACTGCGTCGTCGGCAACCGGGTCATCATGGCCAACGGGTCAACCCTTGCCGGCCATGTGGTGGTGGAGGATTTCGCCATCCTCGGCGGACTTTCGGCTGTCCATCAGTTCGTCCGGATCGGTGAGAGTGCCATGCTCTCCGGCGGCGCCATGGTGGTTCAGGATGTTCTCCCCTACACAATAGCCAGCGGCAACCGGGCAACATCGGCGGGACTCAATACCGTAGGGCTCAAGCGGCGCGGCTTTTCGCCGGAGGTCATAAGCGGAGTAAAGAAGGCCTATCGACTGATTTTCCGTTCGGGGCTTCGACTCGATGAGGCCCTTGCCCGCATCAGGGAAGAGGTGGCGATGTCGTCCGAAATTGCTCATTTCGTGGAGTTTGCCGAGAAATCGGAAAGGGGTATCTGTCGATGACGGACAAGATTCGGACCGCAGTGATCGGTGTTGGCTACTTGGGGCTCTTCCATGCGGAAAAATTCGCCCAGCTTCCCGATGCGGATCTGGTTGGCGTGGTCGATACCAGCAGGCCGCGGGCGGAGGAAGTTGCCGCCAAGGTTGGCACGACCGCCTATACCGACTACCGGGAGCTGCTTGACAAGGTCGACGCCGTGAGCATCGTGGTTCCGACCCAGTACCACTTCGAGGTGGCGCGGGCGTTCCTTGAGCGGGGCGTTCATGTCCTCCTGGAGAAGCCGATCACAACCACCGTGGCGGAGGCCGACAAGCTCATCCGGCTTGCCGAGGAGAAGGGAGCCGTTTTCCAGGTGGGGCACCTTGAGCGGTTCAACCCGGTTATCGTCGGCCTCAAGGGGTTCCTGACCGTGCCCCGTTTCATCGAATCGATCCGGATTGCACCCTTCAAGCCTCGGGGAACCGACGTGAACGTGGTCCTGGATCTCATGATTCACGACATCGACATCCTCCAGACCATCGTCGGCTCGCCGGTGAAGCAGATCAGCTCAATCGGCGCACCGGTCTTCACCGACGAAGAGGACATCGCCAACGCCCGCATCCAGTTCGAGAACGGGTGCGTTGCCAACGTCACCGCAAGCCGCATCAGCCTCAAGAGCGAGCGGAAGATGCGCATATTCCAAGCAGATTCCTACATCTCCGTCGACTTCCAGAACAAGAAGCTGGCGGTGTTCCGCAAGGGGAGCGGCGAGATGTTCCCCGGCGTCCCCAAGGTCGATATGGAGGAAACTTCCTTCGAGCAGGGGGATGCCCTGAAGGCGGAAATCGCCTCGTTCCTGGACTGCGTCCGCACGGGAGCAAAGCCGGTGGTATCTGGCGAAGACGGCAAGCGAGCGCTGGAAACGGCGCTCAAGATCAGCAAGAAACTGTGAGGTTGCCATGAATATTCCGATGGTTGATTTGAAGGTGCAGTACCATGCGATAAAAGAGGAGATCGACCGGGGCATCCTGGAGGCCCTGGAAAAGACCCAGTTCATCCTTGGCCCCAACGTCTCGGCGTTCGAGGAGGAAGCTGCCGCGTTTCTTGGCGTGAAGCACGCCATCGGCGTCGCCTCGGGGACAGACGCCCTCCATCTGGCCCTTGCCGCGGCGGGGATCAAGGAGGGAGACGAGGTGATAACCTCGCCGTTCACCTTCATCGCTACTGCCGAGGCGATCCGCTACGTGGGAGCCACGCCGGTCTTTGTGGACGTGGACCCGAAGAGCTTCAACATTGATCCGGCCAAGGTCGAGGCGACCATCACCCCCAAGACACGGGCGATCCTTCCGGTTCACCTCTTTGGCCAGCCGGCTGACATGGCGGCTATCCAGGCGCTCTGCACGAAGCATGGCCTCCTTCTCATCGAGGACTGCGCCCAATCTTTCGGCGCCGACCTGGATGGCCGCATGACCGGCACCATCGGTGCGCTGGGTGCCTTCAGCTTCTTCCCCAGCAAGAACCTGGGCTGCTTCGGCGACGGCGGCCTTGTCACCACATCCTGTCCCGAGCTTGCCGAGCGGGTGAAGATGCTCCGCAACCACGGGAGCAAGGTGCGCTACCACCACTCAGTCATCGGCTTCAACAGCCGCCTCGACGAGATCCAGGCGGTCATCCTCCGGGTGAAGCTCAAGCACATCAGGGACTACAACGAGGGGCGCCGCCGCGTTGCCCACCTCTACAGCGAACTGCTGGCAGGCACCGGCGTCGTGACCCCCTTCGAGGACGGCAAAGGGACCCATGTCTACCACCAGTACACCCTTCTCACCGACCGCCGCGATGCCATCATGAAGGCCCTCACCGACGCGGAGATCGCCTCGGCGGTCTACTACCCGATCCCGCTCCACAAGCAGGATGTCTTTGCGGCCGACTACGCGGGGGTTGCGCTCCCCGTGGCCGAGGAGGTGGCATCGCGCTGCATGTCCCTCCCCATCTTCCCGGAGATGACCGACGAGCAGGTGCGTCGGGTCGTGGAAGTCGTTAAGTCGGCCCTCAAGGCATAACCGGAGCAACGCTTTCGTGCATGAAAGGGAGAGACGCCCCCCGTGGGCGTCTCTTTGTATTCGTATGGGTACTGCTCCGAATAAACGCGTGATGATCGTGGCCGGCGAGGCCTCTGGTGACCTCCACGGCTCGAATCTGGTGAAAGAGGCGCTTCGCCTCGACCCTACCCTCTCATTTTTCGGCATCGGTGGGCCGCACATGCGTGAGGCGGGGGTGGAGACCCTTGTCGATTCGTCCGAAATGGCGGTGGTGGGGCTTGTAGAGGTGCTTGCCCACTTCGGCGTCATCTACCGGGCGTACGCAACCCTTAAGCGGGCCATCACGAACAACCCGCCGGATCTGCTGATCCTCATCGACTACCCGGACTTCAACATGCTCGTGGCCCGTGTTGCCAAGCGGGCGGGGGTCAAGGTCCTCTACTACATCAGCCCCCAGGTCTGGGCCTGGCGCACCGGACGGGTGAAAAAAATCGCTCGGCTCGTGGACAGGATGGCGGTAGTCTTTCCCTTCGAGGTGCCATTCTACGAGAAGGCCGGAGTGCCGGTCACCTTCGTGGGGCACCCCCTGGCGGACCGGGTCCGGCCCACCATGACGCGGGACGAGGCGTTGACCTCCTTTGGGCTTGACCCTTCCCGGCGCGTGATCGGCCTTTTCCCCGGCAGCCGGCGGGGGGAGATCGCCCGGCTTTTCCCTGTAATTATCGAAAGCACGAAGCTCCTCAAGGCACGCTACCCGGAGTTGCAGTTCATCCTGCCACTCGCGTCCAGTCTGACCAGCGCCGACATCGAGCCGCACATGGCTTCAGCGGGGCTCGAGATTGCCGTGGTCCGGGACAAAGTTTACGACGTGATGCAGATCTGCGATGCCATCATGACGGTGTCGGGGACGGTCACCCTGGAAATTGCCCTCATGGGGGTGCCGATGGTGATTATCTACACGGTATCTCCTTTGACCTATGAAGTGGGCAAGCGGCTCGTCCGGGTGGACCACATCGGCATTTGCAATATCGTAGCCGGCAAGCGGGTGGTACCGGAACTGATTCAGCACGAGGTCACGGCGGACCGGCTCGCAGAGGAGATCGGCCGCTACCTGGATGACCCTGTCTATACCGAGAATACCCGGGCGGAGCTTGCCACCGTCAAGGAGAAGCTTGGTGCCGGCGGCGGCTCGGAGCGGGTGGCAGGGATTGTTCTTAAGATGCTCGGAAAGTAGAATATGGACACCTTTAAGCGCCTCATAGTTTACAGCAAGCCCTACGGGTGGCGGATTGCCATTTCCATGGTGGCGTCGTTCGCGGTCGGGGGGACGGATGCCGCAATTGCCTACATGGTGGAGCCGCTTCTCAAAAAGATCTTTACCGAAAAGGACATGACTATCTTTGTCCTCTTACCCGTGGCGGTTATTATCGTTTTTCTTGCTCGGGGGGTTGCCCGTTTTATCCAGGAATATTACATCCGAACCGCCGGTCAACTTGCTATCCAGGACATCCGCAACGAGTTCTACCGAAAGCACATGGAATTGTCGCTGCGTCATTTCTCAGACAACCCCGCCGGAATCCTCATATCGCGGGTTATGAGTGACGTGGGGCAGATGCAGCAGGGTGTGGCAAACGTGGTCACGGGTCTGCTGCGTGACGGGGTTACGGCAATAGGTCTCCTTGGAGTCATTTTCTACCGTAACTGGCAGTTGGCGCTCATCACCTTCATCGTATTGCCCCTCACAGCACTGCCTGCCCAGAAGATCGGCATGCGGATCAAAAAACTGGCGAAGCAGTCTCTGGAGCAGATGGGGGAAATTACGAGCATCCTCCAGGAAACCTTCACCGGTATCAAGGTGATCAAGGCCTTTCGGCTGGAGCAGAGAGTCATCGACCGGTTCAGTCGAACGAATTTCGGTCTGTACCGAAATCTCCGCAAGAGCATAAAATATTCTGCCCTCCACACGCCGATCATGGAGGTCATCACGTCTTTTGGGGTGGCGGGGGTGATCTGGTTTGGCGGCAGCCAGGTCCTGGGGGGGAGGATGTCGGCGTCGGAGTTCTTCTCTTTTCTTACCGCCATGGTGATGCTCTACAGCCCCGTAAAGAAAGTTCTCAACGCCTATAATTCTGTCCAGCAGTCCATAGGAGCCGCCGAACGGGTATTTGATGTCCTGGACCAGAAACCCGAGGTGGAAGACCCGGCGGACCCCCTTACGCTCGTAAAGGCTCGGGGCGATGTGGAGCTGCGCAACGTCTCGTTCCGCTACAACGACGAGGAAGTCCTGCGCGACGTGTCGCTTACGGCCCGTCGGGGCGAGGTGATTGCCCTCGTCGGTCCCTCGGGGGCCGGGAAGACCACCATCATGTCGCTCATCCCTCGCTTCTACGATGTGGCCGGCGGCGCCGTGCTCCTCGACGGGATTGACGTGCGACGGCTGCGCCTGGATGACCTGCTCAGTCAAATCGCCCTGGTGGATCAGGAGACGGTGCTCTTCAATGACACCATCGCCAACAACATCCGCCTCGGCTGTCCAGGGGCGCCTCTGGAGGATGTGGAGCGGGCGGCCCGGGCGGCCTTTGCCCACGACTTCATCATGGAGATGCCCGAGGGGTACGAAACGAACATCGGTGATCGGGGGGTTCGTCTCTCCGGCGGTCAGCGCCAGCGGCTGTGCATTGCACGGGCCATCCTCAAGGATGCGCCCATCCTGCTCCTGGACGAGGCCACCAGCGCTCTGGATACCGAGAGTGAGCACATGGTGCAGCAGGCCCTTGCAAATCTTATGCAGAACCGGACGACCCTCGTCATCGCCCACCGGCTCTCCACCGTCCTTCATGCGGACCGGATCGTGGTTATCGACAAGGGTAGGGTGGTGGAGACGGGGACCAATGACGAACTCCTGGCGCGCGGTGGGCTCTACCGCAAGCTCTACGACATGCAATTCACTTAGAGGTCGGGAGCTGCGCTTGTGGCTCATGACCGATCCTCTGAAGGACCGATGTTTTTTGTTCTCTATGACATACTTCTGATTCTGCTTGCCCCCGCCATCATTGCCCACCACGTCTGGAGGACCGTGAGCCGCGGACGGACCTTCGCCGGGTTTGCCGAGAGGTTCGGGTTCATTGCACCCGAAAGTCTGGTGCCGGTTACCGGGAGAGGGGCTATCTGGGTCCACGCAGTGTCGGTGGGAGAGACCATGGCGGTGAAGCCGCTCTTGCGGGAGCTGAAACGCCGCTTCCCCGAACGGCCCATCGTCCTCTCATCGGTGACCGAGACGGGGCGTTCGGTGGCGGTGGCCATCCCCGAACCGGATCTGGTGGTCTACTTTCCGTTCGATTTCGGATTCGCCGCCTCCCGGGCTTTACGGCTCGTATCGCCAAAGCTTGTCATTGTGGTGGAGACTGAGATCTGGCCTAATTTCCTCCGGTACGCCCGACGAATGGGGATACCCGCCGTTATGGTCAACGGGCGCATCTCTGACCGCTCCTTTCCACGCTACCTCCGGTTTTCCCGTTTCTTCGCCCCGATCCTGAACAATCTCTCCGCCCTCTGCATGCAAAGCGATGAGGATGCCCGCCGCATTGTCGCCATTGGAGCGCCTGCAGAACGGGTATTCGTTACGCGTAACCTCAAATACGATCTGCCCCTGAGAAGGCTTGGTCCGACGGAGCAGGAGGAACTGCGCAATCGCTACCGGTTGCCGGCCGGGGCCCTCGTCATCACTGCGGGCAGTACCCATTCCGGTGAGGAGGAGCTTGTGGCGGAATCCTACCTACGCCTCTTTGCCGAACGTCCGGGACTCTTCCTGGTCCTCGTGCCGCGCCACCCTGAGCGGGCCGCCGAGGTGGGGATGCTCCTGGAGGGGAAAGGGATTCCCTTTGTCCGGCGTTCGGCTCTCGATGGGGCGCAGGAGCTTGAGGCCGGCAGTGTCCTCCTCGTGGACACCATTGGTGAGCTCATGAACCTGTATGCCCTGTCGGACGTGGTCTTTGTGGGGGGGAGTCTCGTCCCGGTGGGGGGGCACAATCTCCTGGAACCCTCGTCGGTGGGGGTGCCGGTCCTGTTTGGTCCCCACATGCACAACTTCCGCGAGATCACGACCCTGGTGCTCGCCGCGGGGGCCGGAGAGCAGGTCGAGGACCGCACGGGACTGGAAGCGGCCCTGCGCCGTCTGCTGGAAGATGAATCCGCCCGTCGGGCCATGGGAGAAAACGGCAGCCGGCTCATGGCAGAACAGGGAGGTGCAGCCGCACGGCACCTGGAGATCATTGAACCGCTCTTTGAGCGAGGTAGCAAGGCAGCGATATAGCGAGGGTGTTGCTCTGGTGCTCCCTCTCACTATTTCGCCATCTTGCAATCTCACCTGGATAACCCATGTCATTTGAAGGATACTTTCGCAGTCTGGTTTCCGGCGAACGACGGGGATTGGTCGACCGACTTCTCCTGGCGTTTCTCGTTATGTTCTCCGTACCGTACGGGATCGTGGTCCGGCTGCGGGCGCTCGCTTACGCGAAGGGGATATTCCGGGTCCATCGCCTGAACCGCCCCGTGATCTCGGTGGGAAACCTCACGGTAGGTGGTACCGGCAAGACACCGATGGTGGCGCTTGTTACGCGTCTGCTCATGGAGCGGGGGAAACGGGTGGCGGTCATCTCACGGGGGTACGGCGGGTCGCTGGAGGGGGAGATGCGCATCGTCTCTGACGGGTACACCGTATTCCTCACCGCGGCCGAAGCAGGTGACGAGCCGGTGCATCTGGCCACGGCAGTGCCGGGGCTCATGGCAGTCATCGGTTCCGACCGCCACGCGGCTGGACGTCTGGCGCTGGAGCAGCTCAATCCTGACGTTTTCATTCTGGACGACGGCTTCCAGCACCTTCGGCTCCACCGGGATCTAAACATCCTCCTTATGGACTGCCGCTCTCCCCTCGGCAACGGTCACACCCTCCCCGCGGGCCTTCTCCGGGAACCGCCGTCGGCCCTGAAGAGGGCGGATCTGGTGGTCTACACCCGCTGCGCCGGAGTCGGGGCGCCGTCGGTGCATGGTACCGTTCCCTCATGCCGGGCCGGACACTCGCTGACGGGGGTAGAGCTTCTCCCCAGCGGAGATCGGCAACCGTTTGAGAAGCTGCGCGGCCGGAGAGGAGTCGCCTTTGCCGGCATAGCCGAACCAGAGGCCTTCTTCGCCTCACTCAGAGACAAAGGGGTGGACATCGTGGCCACCGTTCCCTTTGACGATCACTGCCGCTACGGCGAACCGGAGGTGGCACGGCTTGCTGAGACATGCCGCACTGCCGGTGCCGATTTCCTGATAACCACCGGCAAGGATGCGGTGAAGCTGACTCCCCTCCTGGGAGGACTGGGTCCTGTCTATGTGGCGGTGCTGGAGATGCGCCTCATTGATCTCAACCCCCTCGAAACTGCCATCGACAAAGTGCTTTAAAAGGAGATGCCCTCTATGGCATTATCAATTGACTTGCTCAAGATTTTAGCCTGTCCTCGCTGCCGGGGGGAGGTATGCAGTGCTGATGACGGCTCGGGTCTTATCTGCCCGGCATGCCGTCTGAAATATCCCGTCCGTGACGGTATCCCGGTAATGCTTGCTGACGAGGCGGAGCACATCGGAGACCAGGGACCGGAAACCGGGGAACGGCAAGCGCTTTGAAAATAAAGAAGGAGACGATCAGCAACATTCTCGTCCGGTCCACCAACTGGATCGGGGATGCAGTCATGACCACCCCGGCGCTGCGGGCCATCCACGAGAGTTTTCCCGGTGCCCGGGTGACGGTTCTGGCAAACCCCCTTGTGGCGCCGCTTTTTGCCGTACACGGGGCAGTTGACGACGTCATTGTCTATGACCGCAGAGGGGTCCATGCCGGCTTGAGAGGAAAGCTCAGGCTCGCGAAGGAAGTCAGGGCACGGCGGTTCGAACTGGCAATTCTCCTTCAGAACGCCGTCGATGCGGCGCTCATCGCCTGGCTTGCCCGGATACCCCGGCGCATGGGATACCGAACCGATGGCCGTGGACTGCTCCTGACCCACGGTGTGCCGGTTGATGAGCAAACGCGCCAGCTCCATCATGTGGAATATTACCTCGCCATGCTCGGTCGTTTCGATATCACCACCCGCGACCGGAGCCTCAACCTCTTCACGACACCCGGCGAGGACGCTGCCATGGCGGAATTTCTGGCCGAACACGGAATCGGTAAGGGAGACGTTCTCCTCGGCATCAACCCCGGCGCCTCCTATGGCGCGGCCAAACGCTGGTACCCGGAGCGCTTCGCTGCCGTGGCCGATGAGCTGTCCCGCCGCTGGGGGGCACGGGTCGTGGTGACCGGCGGACCGGGTGAAGCGGCCATCGCCGCCGATATTGCCGCGGCCATGTCCTCCCCATGCCTCGTCATGGCCGGGAAAACGTCGGTGCGTGAGCTGATGTCACTCATCAAACGCTGCGACTTCTTCGTCACCAATGATTCGGGTCCCATGCACATCGCCGCCGCCTTCGGCATTCCGCTTGTGGCGGTGTTCGGCTCCACGGACCATACGACCACATCGCCTTGGAGTGACCGGGCCGTCATCGTGCGCCGCGACACCGACTGCGCCCCGTGCCTTCTGCGGGAGTGCCCCACGGACCACCGGTGCATGACGGCGGTGACGGTGGAGGAAGTTGTGGGAGTGGTTGTGGATCTGCGGGAGAAGACGTCCTGAACGGTGTTTTTATCATGGAGGATGTTTCATCCTTAATCCAACCTCCTGTTGGGCTCCGGCAGCATGCCATACGGGAGGTGACGCTGAAGCTGTTACCAAATTTTGCCAGTATCAGGGTTTGTTTGAATGATTAAAATACTTCACCTTATCCACAAATACCGCGGTGATTATCCGCTGCTGAACCAGCAGGTAAATCTGGATCGGGAGAGATTTCGCACGGTAGTCTGCTATCTCAGCGGAAAAGACGACGGAAAGAACGGGCTCGATGCCCTTGGCATCAAAACCATCTATCTGGGATTTGAGCCGCAGACGTTGCGCTTTTACAACGTGGCCTTGCTCAGGCAGCTCAAGAACCTCATGGAACGTGAGGACATTCATGTGGTCAATTGCCAGCAGCACCGGTCAACTCCTGTCGGCGTTCTAGCGGCCCTGTTGGCTGCCAATCGTCCTTCGACCGTATCGACCTTGCATGGTCTGGGCATTTCCAGAACCTTTCGGCGTAAGCTTCTGAACTGGTTGTTGTATAAAAACGTTTTCAGAATTATCGGCATCTCCCATGGAGTTTCCCGAGATGTTCTCAATTCCAACTGGCAGCTTCCACAAGACAAGGTCGTAACGGTCCAGAATGGGCTTGTGTATGATCGATTTTTAACCACGGGTACACAAGAAGATGCCCGGCGTAAGATTCTTCCCGATTGTGCAAGTGGGTTCTGGTTTGGTACGGCGGGAAGGCTTTCTGCGGTGAAGAACCACGAGACGTTACTTCTGGCATTTAAGAAGGTGGTTGAATTCATCCCCAAGAGCGTATTGATTATAGCCGGAGATGGCGAGCTCAGGGAGTCTCTTGTTGCTTTGACTGCTAAATTGAATCTTGGCGGCCACGTTCATTTTCTCGGTTTCAGGCGAGATATTCCTGACATATTGAAGTCATTGGATGTGTTTGTTCTCCCCTCGTTGAGAGAGGGTTTGCCATTGGTGCTCCTTGAGGCCATGGCCTCTGGTCTGCCAGTTGTCGCTTCTGCCGTCGGCGGGATCCCTGAAGTCATCGGTGATGGTGATTTTGGCCTCCTCGTGGACCCCCATAGTCCTGATCACTTGGCTGAGGCCATGATCCGGATGGCTCAACTTCCTGCTGACCAGTTACGTGATCTTGGAATAAAGGCCCGCCAACGGGCTCTCAACGATTTTTCCGCCGAACGGATGATCCAGGATTACGAACGGGTCTATACGGAAGCGTTCAAGGATTGGAAGCAGAGGAACATGCATCGGATACAAGAATGAAACTGGCTTTTTGCCTTTTCAAATACTTCCCTTTCGGCGGACTGCAGCGGGATTTTCTTAGGATTGCAGAGGCATGTCAGCGTCGCGGTCATAGTATCGACGTGTTTACCACCTGTTGGGAAGGGGAAGTGCCGGCGGGTTTTGATGTGCACCTGCTGCCGGTGAGTTCTTTGACCAATCATGGTCGAAGCCTAGCCTTCGGCAAAGCTCTGAGCGAGCGTCTTGGCGTCGCGGCGTACGATGCTGTCATCGGTTTTAATAAGTTGACCGGTCTGGATGTCTATTTTGCCGCCGATCCCTGCTTTGCTGCCAAGGTTCGTCACAAGCATGGTTTCCTGTACCGTTTGAGTAATCGATACAGGATCTATGCCGCTCTCGAAAAGGCGGTTTTCGGCCCGGAGTCCGCAACGGAGATCCTGCTTATATCTGAAGTTGAAAAACCGCACTTCATCGGTCATTACGGCACTGCTGAAAATCGTTTTCATGCATTACCTCCGGGGATTTGTCGGGACCGTAAGGCTCCGGATAACCCCCTCCAGGAACGGAATAATTTCCGCCGAGAATTCGGCTTCTCCGACGCTGCCCAATTGCTGTTGATGGTCGGCTCCGGGTTTAAAACAAAGGGGCTGGATCGATCCATCCAAGCGTTGGCCGCGCTTCCCGAACTAACTCGCAAAAACGCCTTCCTGCTGGTAGTAGGACAAGGTGACGCCGCTCCTTTCCTGCGCCTGGCCCGCAAGCTTGGTGTTGACGATCATCTGAAATTTTACGGTGGCCGTAATGACGTGCCCCGTTTTTTGTTCGGCGCCGATCTGCTGCTGCAACCCTCCTACTATGAAAATACCGGGACGGCCATTGTCGAAGCGATCGTTGCCGGTCTGCCTGTGCTGGCAACAGCTAATTGCGGTTATGCCCATTATGTTACTGAAAGTAATGCCGGACTGTTGGCTCCAGAGCCTTTTGTACAGGAGCAATTCAACGAGTTGCTACTGCAGATGCTGACATCTTCAGGGCGGGAGGCTTGGCGGCGCAGTGCTCTTGATTTTGCATCCAGAGCCGATCTGTTCAGCCTGCCGGAAAAGGCCGCCGATATCATTGAATCGGTCGCCTTGCGGAGTCATCGATGATCTGGCTCCGCGATGATTTACAGGATCAGTTTCCCGGTAGCGACGCTTTTGATCGAATCCTGCACCTTGACGGCGAGGTGTTTCGGGAATTGGCCGGACGGCGTACGATAAGGTTTTTCTTAGAAGGGAAAGGCTATTTCGCTAAACTCCATTACGGGGTCGGCTGGAAAGAAATCTTCAAGAATTTGATCCATTTCCGGTTGCCGGTTCTCGGAGCGGGCCATGAATGGAAAGCCATCCGTCGTTTCGAAGAGTTGGGGGTGGAAACCATGACTTTGGCAGCCTACGGTCAGCGGGGGTGGAATCCGGCCTGCCAGGAATCCTTCGTCATTACCGAAGAGCTTGTCAATACCATCAGTCTAGAGGATCTTTGTCGGGATTGGCCAACGCAGCCGCCAGCGCCGTCCTTCAAGCGGGTTTTACTGCAAAGGGTCGCCGAGATCGCCAGAGTTCTGCACAATAACGGCGTCAATCACCGAGATTTTTACCTGTGCCATTTCCTGCTTGACCGTTCATGGCTTGACAATGCAAGTGGATGCGAAAAGCCGAAACTGCACGTTATTGATCTGCATCGTGTTCAACTGCGGCGGCATACGCCGAGTCGGTGGGTTGTTAAAGATTTGGCCGGATTGTTATTTTCAAGTATGGATACTGGTTTAACCAAGAGGGATTATTACCGTTTTATGAAATGCTATCGCAATAGACCCCTCCGCCAGATACTTGTTCAGGAGAAATCTTTCTGGTTGCGCGTCGTCCATCGTGCCGTCAGGCTTTACCAACGTGAATTTGGCCATTCTCCACAGGTATCACTACTCGCTATTTGATGCGGTCATTATGAAAAGTAACGATATTCTCTTTTCCATTATTATTCCTGCCTATAACTATGGCCATATGCTCGCCAGGGCAGTGGAGTCTGCTCTATCGCAAGAAGGCGATGATTATGAAGTGATTGTGATTGACGACGGGTCAACGGACGATACCCCTGCAGTCGTGGAAATGCTGGTTGAACGCTTTCCACAACGTCTCCGGACAATACGGCAACAAAATCAAGGCCCAGCCGCTGTCCGTAATCGTGGAGTTGCCGAATCTCTTGGAGAGTATCTCATTTTTCTCGACGCAGATGATCGGCTCCTGCCGGACGCACTTACAAAGTTTCGCAATTTTCTTGTGAATAGTGGCCAATTCGGTATGGTCTTCGCCGGACATCGTTCAATTCACCCGGACGGACGTATTAAGGTTCATCGTGCCAAAAGCATCGGGAATGATCGGATGAAGAATTTTCTTGGCTATATCCGCAAGGATTTTGGCATTTCCAATGGCGCAACGATCATGGCACGTGAAGTTCTTTCAAAAATCCGCTATCCTGAGCACCTTCGCAATAGTGAGGATATTCCAGTTTTTGCCCAAGTATTAGCTTGTTGCAATTGCACTTCATTCCCTGATCCCGTTGTAGACATTTTCAAGCATGACGACAGCCTGCGTAACAATATCTCCCTGATAATGAAAACCGGAGCCCAAGTGGTGGATTGCCTTTTTGATCCTAAAGTTCTGCCGACGAATTTCATGAAATTTCGTGACGAAATGTATGCCCGGCAATGCCTGTCTCTCTTTCGGTCACTGTATCTGGTAGGACAATATGCTACGGCGCGCAGCCATTTCCACCAGGCGGCACGGGTCTCTCCCGGGGTTATATGGCAGTGGTCTTTTGTATCCAAATACCTGCGCAGCTACTTTCGGGGATGAGTTAGGTTAACGGTTTGGAAGTAACCGGTACCAACTTTTCTCCAGTCACAAACGATGATTTTCTACACTTTCTTCGTATAAAATGGCCCTGATTTCCGATAATACTCAAGTGATTCGCGACTGGAATAAATTGGCTGCAAAATGTTTGCGAAGCAATGACCGCTTTGTCGCTGAACCTGCACATGGTTTTCAGACGTTTCGTCAGCGCACTGCTGTTGCAGACAGGTTGATGCACGTTCTGCTGCCTGACCCCGACCTCATTCTTGATCGCGGAGAAATCCTGCCGGGGCGAGGTAACAGCTGCCGCATCGCCAAGGTCGTAATTGATGGCACGACCTATGTGCTGAAGCGTTACAACCGCCGGGGGTGGCGTTATAGTCTGCGTCATGTGTTCAGACGCTCGCGAGCCCAGCGTACCTGGCTGGCGGCATGGAACTTTCTGGTGCGGGGGGTTAGGGTAGCCGAGCCGTTGCTGTGCCTGGAAGAGCGATCGTATCGTTTGCTGGGGCGTTCCTATGTTCTGATGGAGTACCTGGAAAAAACTGAGCGACTCACCACGCTTTGGGAGAGGCTGTCACCGGAACAGAAGCAGTTTTTGGTTGAGCAGGCTGCCTCACTGTTTGGGCAGCTTCATCGATCCGGCTGTATCCATGGTGATACCAATTGGGATAATATTCTCCTGCGCCAAAACGAAAGCGGATTTGATTTTTTCTTGGTGGACCTTGATTGTACAAGGATTTTTTCTCGGGTTATGACCGAAAAGGCACAGCGGGATATCGGGCATTTTTTGCGCGATCTGGGTCGTCTCGAGCCGCCGAAAGGCGAGTTGCATCGACGTTTTGTCGACTGCTGGCGTGTTGCCATCGGTCATGCAGGAGCGTAGAAGGCCGTACCAGAAAAAAATTTAACCAAATTGCTGTAAACCACATGGGAAAAGGCTCTCACTGCTGGGCTCAAAGTGGAAGGGTAGAAGAGTAAATGCTTGTTTCCATTATAATCCCCTCCTACAATCACAGAAATTACATCGCTCAAGCTATAGAGAGCGTTCTCAACCAGAGTTGGTCCCCTATCGACCTGATTGTCATAGATGATGGTTCCACGGACGGCAGTCCCGAAGTGATCGAACAGCTGCTCCATGAAAGGGGTGGATTCCGATTTGTGGCAAGGGAAAACCGGGGGCTTCTCAAGACGCTGAACGAAGGGCTGGCCTTAGCGCGCGGAGAGTTTTTCTGCGAGCTCGCTTCTGATGACTATTTCCCCCCTGAAAGTCTGGGAAAGCGGGTACGTTACCTCCTCGAGCACAGGGATTGCGTGGCGGTTTTTGGCGATGGGTTCAAAATAGTTAACGAGGCGGTTGTCTCTCCTTCACTCCTTGAGATGAAACATCGCCAGATGCTGTTGAGCAGCAACCCTATTCCAGAGATGTTGAAAGGTAATCTGCCGGTTTTTTCCACGGGTCTTATTCGACGGGATGCACTTCTGCAGATTGGTGGTTTTGATGATCAGACGTTTCGTTATTACGAAGACCTTGATACGCCGATCCTTTTAGCCTTGCAGGGGCCCTTGGGGTTTGTCGACACTCAGGTGATTTGCCGCAGGGAGCACGAGACAAACGTTTCGAGATCTACCAATCATGTGCGCGTTGAAAAAGTCCTCTGTTATCAGAAATTTCTTTCCGACCCTCGTTTTGCAGAGCATAGAGGTCTTCTACGCATGAGGCTACGAAGGTCACTTCTTGCTTTGGGTCGTTATCTGGCAAATACGGGGAAAAGGTCAAAGCGCGAGGTTGCCGCGATGCAATTGGGGTGGAAATTTGCCTGGTACGATGTCGGTTTGCTTTGCCATTTGCTGAAGATTCGATTCAGTCGCTCAGGAAATTGTTTGGATTAGTTCCGTATCTCATTGAAAAATTACTATTCCAATTAAATTATGGAAAGGTTGACAATATTGAAGTTCAAGGCATTGGACAGCATCGACTGGATCGACAGACTGGAAGCTCGAAGGGTAATCCCTATCTTGGTGATTATCTCGTTAGTGATCAAGGTTTGCATCTGGAGTTTGTCACCAGTTATTACTCCCGATGGACCTGTTTACATTTCACAAGCAGAGGAGTTTCTTCGCGGCAATTGGCAAAAAGGATTATCTTTACATCAGAACATGTTTTTATATCCGCTTCTTATTGCCGGTTTGGGCTACGCCGGTATGGATCTCGTATTCGCAGGGAATCTGCTTTCATTGATATTTTCCGTTATGACGATTGTTCCGCTATTCTTGTTGACTCGCCAGCTGTTTGATGAGCGGGTGGCTTTATGGGCTGGCTTGGCTTTTGCTGTGTCACCAGGTTTGAATGAGTTTTCCGTTTATGTGATGCGTGACCCTGGATTTCTGTGCATGTTCGGATGGGCTGCTTATTTTTCTTCGCGATCTGTGTCTGAAAATGACTTTAAATTTTTTTTACTGTCATTATTTTTTTCGTTGTTGGCATTCCTTTTCCGGATTGAAGGGATTTTTTTGCCGATATTATTGTTTCTTTTTGTTTTTTTTCACGCAACTTTTTATGGTGAATGGCGTACTGATTTTATAAAAAAATTACTTTTTCTTTTTTGTGTAGGGTTACTTACGATTGGTGGAGTGAGTTTTTATTATGGGAGGGATCTTGCTAACTTCAATCGGCTTGGGTATGTGGTTTCTTCGACGGAAAAGGTTTTTAAAAAAGGAATCTTAAGTTACGACCCGCAGATAAGAGTTCAACTGCAGGAAATGGAAAGAAAAATTACTAATGGAAGTGTGGATAATGATTTTGCTGAGATAGCTAGAGAAAACGTTCGTAAGATTTACTTGTTAGGTTTGTCAGAAAATATACAGAGGGTTATGTATCCTGCATTCTTTTTATTGTGTATTGTCGGATTGGTTCTATCCAGGCAGTATCGAAAGAATAATTTGTTGTTTTTATGGCTAGTGAGTGGCTATCTGTTTTCCAATTATTTTTATCTGCTGCACAATTCTTTTATTGAAAAAAGATATGTGTATGCGGCGATATTTTTGCTGTTCCCATGGGTTGGTTATGGCGTGGACAGATTTTTCATCGGGCTTAAAAAAATCCATTTATTGCCCCAGGTTACGCCAATCTTGTTTGTTGCAGTTTTATTTATTATCCCAGCTGTCGATGCGGCGACTGATGTAAAGATGCAGCTGGTTTCAGCTAAGTTGGCAGGAGAGTGGATTGGCAATAACAAGGATTTTGCTGATATGAAAATCGTTTCCAATAATCGCGAAATTCCTTTTTATGCCAAACGAGGTTTGGATTTCATTGATGCTACCTATGTTGAAATGGACCAAATTACCGAGTTGGCAGAACGACAAAATGCTCAATTGATTACATTTGTCAAAAAAATAAAAAAAGAGCCAGCAGAATTGAAGTTTGATAATTTTTTGTTGGTGAAAAAATTTACGGATAAAAATTGTGAAAGTTATATTTTTATAAAAAAAGGCAACTTTTCAGGAAATTAAATGTTTAGTGACTGATAGAGTGGGTTTAGTTATCACGAAGCACTGCTCCCATATCTTAAGAACAATTATAAGAAAATGGATCCACAACCCTACATCAACTCATACAAAAATTCCCTGCGGTTTGTTGACAGTAACATCGATGAAGTTCTGGCTGCTCTGGTATTTCAGAACTGCTTTGGTAACGAAATCGCTTCGCGCTCTTTGCTCGGCCGTCCCAGCCATTGCCGGTAGGCGCTGACTGGCACGTACTTCTTAATTTGGATAACCTCAAGGGTTCGACCATGCCGCTCCGTGTTCTTATTGTCAAAGTTTCCGCTCTGGGCGACGTGGTCCACGCCCTGCCGGTTCTCGATTATCTCCACCAGGTTTCGCCCGGAATCGAGATCGATTGGGTGGTGGAAGAGGTGAACCGGGATATCCTTGAGGGGCACCCGCTGCTGCGCCGGCTCCATGTGATTCGGACGAAGGCATGGCGCCGTGATCCCCTCTCCGACACCACTCGCCGGGAAATAGCCGCAGTCCGCCAGGATTTGCGCGAGGCGGCATACGATATCGCCTTTGACCTCCAAGGGAACACAAAGAGCGGCATCATCACATGGCTTTCCGGCGCTCGGCGCCGCTATGGCTTTGACCGTGACGGGGTGCGGGAGTCACTCAACCTTCTCTTTACCACCAATCAGGTGCCCCTCCGCCGCCAGGACTATCACATCTCGCACCGCTCTCTCCGGGTGGTTAGCGTCCCATTAGGTCGTGACTATGCCGGGATGGTCGTCGGAGCCGACATTTTCACCTCCCCGGATGACGATGCCGCTGCCGAAGCGCTTCTGGCGACCCTCGACGACGGGCTTGTTTTTCTCTTCCATAACGGCACCACTTGGACCACCAAACTCTGGAACGAGGAAGGGTGGATCGATTTGGGCAGGAGGGTGCTCAGCAGGTATCCCGATTCATCCATACTCCTCTCCTGGGGAAACGAGCAGGAAAAAAAGGTCGCAGAGAATATTGCTGCCGGTATTGGCCGCGGGGTGCGGGTGTTGCCGAAGTTGACCCTCAAGGGGTTCTGCGCCCTCCTTAAAAAGGTCGACCTGGTGATGGGGGGGGACACCGGGCCGATCCACATGGCAGCGGCCGTTGGGACACCGACGGTCTCCTTCTATCGCGCCACCGATGGTAGCCGTAACGGCCCCCGGGGCGACCAGCATGTGGTCGTCCAGTCACCCCTCGACTGCACCGCCTGCCTTCGTAAGGCGTGCGACAAGGATACCCCCTGCCGCGCCAGCATCACTACCGACGCCCTCATGTCAGGCATCGAGAAGCTCTTGGCGACCCCCTTTCCATCGGCGGGGTGATGTGCTACACTGCACCACTTCTTTAATAACCCGATAAATCAGAAGGATAGCACATCATGTCCACGGTTCTCGTCACCGGCGCAGCCGGTTTCATCGGATTTCACCTTTCTAAGAGACTCCTTGATCGGGGCGACCGCGTGGTGGGTCTCGACAATCTCAACGATTACTACGACGTAAACCTGAAGTTGGACCGGCTCCGACAGCTTGAAGGGCGCGAAGGGTTCCGCTTTGTCCGGGCAAGCCTGGCCGACCGGCCGGCCCTGGAGGAGCTCTTTGCCGGCGAGCGCTTCGACGTTGTGGTGAACCTGGCCGCCCAGGCCGGGGTCCGTTACTCGTTGGAAAATCCCCACGCCTACGTGGAGAGCAATCTTGTGGGCTTTATGAATATCCTCGAGGGGTGCCGGCATCATAGCGTGAAACACTTGGTGTATGCCTCGTCCAGCTCGGTTTACGGTGCCAACACGAAGATGCCCTTTTCGGTTCACCACAACGTGGACCATCCGGTCTCCCTCTACGCGGCCACCAAAAAGGCCAACGAGCTCATGGCCCACACCTATTCGAGCCTCTACGGCCTCCCCACCACGGGCTTGCGCTTCTTTACGGTCTATGGCCCCTGGGGACGGCCTGACATGGCACTCTTTCTCTTTACCCGTGCAATCGTGGAGGGGCGTCCCATCGATGTCTTCAATCATGGCAGGATGCAGCGTGACTTTACCTATGTTGACGACATCGTCGAGGGGGTGGTGCGGGTCATGGACCGGACACCGGAACCCAACTCCGTCTGGAGTGGCGACCGTCCCGATCCGGGGACGAGCTATGCTCCCTACCGAATCTACAACATTGGCAACAATAGCCCGGTTGAGCTCCTGACGTTTATCGAGACCATCGAGAAGTGCCTCGGGAAGACGGCGGAGAAGAACTTTCTTCCCCTTCAGGCCGGGGACGTGCCGGCCACCTATGCCGACGTGGACGACCTGATGAACGATGTGGGGTTCAAGCCGACTACCCCCATTGGGGAGGGTGTTGCCCGGTTCGTGAAGTGGTATCGGGAGTATTATCATGTCTGAGGTCAGAAGGGGGGAAGGGATGGCAGTTCTCGTCACCGGCGGCGCCGGATACATCGGGAGCCACGTGGTGCGGCAATTGTCCGAGGCGGGCTACACGGTGGTTGTTTATGACAATCTTTCCACCGGCTTTGCCGACGCTCTCGTCCACGGTGAGCGGCTCGTGGTGGGGGAGTTGGCCGATTCGACCCGGCTCGACGCCCTTTTCGTGGAGTACGGCTTTGCCACGGTGCTCCATTTTGCCGCCTCAATCGTGGCGCCAGAATCGGTGACCGATCCCCTCAAGTATTACGGCAACAACACGCGAAATACCCTCAACCTCCTTGGTGTCTGCGCGAAGCACGGGGTCGAGCGGTTCATCTTCTCCAGCACCGCCGCGGTCTACGGCATGCCCGAGAGTGGCATCGCGGCGGAGGAAAGCCCCACGGTCCCCATCAACCCCTACGGCACGTCAAAGCTCATGAGCGAGTGGATGCTCCGGGACGTCTGTGCCGCCCACGGCATGCGTTCCGTGGCGCTGCGCTACTTCAACGTGGCAGGGGCAGATCCCCTGGCACGCATGGGGCAACGGACTCCGGAGGCGACTCACCTCATCAAGGTCTCCTGCCAGGCGGCCCTGGGGATGCGAGACAAGGTTTGTATCTTCGGCACCGACTACCCGACCCCCGACGGCACCGGAATCCGCGACTACATACACGTGGAGGATCTGGCCTCGGCCCATCTGGCGGCCCTTGCGTATCTGGAGCGGGGAGGGGAATCAACGCGCATTAACGTGGGCTATGGTCGGGGTTCCAGTGTCCGCGAGGTGATCGAAATGGTACGTCGGGTGTCGGGAGTTCATTTCCCGACAGAGGAAGCACCGCGGCGCCCTGGCGATCCGGCTATGCTCGTGGCAAAGGCGGATCGGGCCAGATCGGTTCTCGGTTGGACCCCGCGCTATGACGACCTTGAAACCATCGTTGCCGATGCATGGAGATGGGAAAGTAAACTCCGGGACCGAGGACCAGGGACCGGAGACCGGTAAAAGAAAATACAAAATACGAAGTATCGTGGGTTGGCTGGTCCCTGGTCCCGGGTCCCCGGTCCCGGAACGGAGTTCAAATGATAAAAAGCATGACAGGCTACGGCAAGGCCGTGGTCGAGACGGAAACGGGGCGGACCACTGTCGAGATACGTTCGGTGAACCACCGCTACGGCGAGGTGTTCGTCAAGATGCCCCGCTCGTTCCTTGCCTTCGAGAACGACGTGCGCAAGGCGGTGGGTGATCGCCTGAAGCGGGGGAAAATCGAGGTTTTCGTTCAGCGCGAAGAGGGTACGGCCGGGCAGCATCGTCCTCTGGTGAATGTTGGCTTGGCCCGGGCCTATCGAGAAGCGTTCGATCATCTGCGTACCGAACTTGGGATTTATGACCCCGTGACACTTCCTCTCATTTTGTCGCAGAAAGATGTCCTGGCCTCCCATGAGGAAGGAGTTGACGAGGATATGCTGCGCGGAGAGATTCTCCAGGCTGTCCGTGGTGCGGTGGAAGCCATTGATTCTATGAGGGTGCGTGAAGGCGAGGCGCTTCTGGCGGATCTCACGGAACGCCGCCAGACGCTGGCAACGCTCATTGGCCGGGTAGCCGAGCGTGCGCCAGCAGTTATCGCCGAATATGCCCAGAAGCTTCGCGAGCGTCTTGCGCAACTCCTTGCCGATACGGCCCTTGACGAAGCGCGGCTTGCCCAGGAGGTGGCGCTCTTGGCAGACCGGTGCGACGTCACCGAAGAACTTGTTCGCTTTAGAAGCCACCTGATCCAGTTCGACGAGACCATTGCCCTTGCGGAGCCGGTGGGGCGCAAGCTTGATTTCCTCATGCAGGAGCTGAACCGTGAGGTGAACACCATCGGTTCGAAGGCCAATGATGCCGGGATGGCCGCCATCGTGGTAGAGCTGAAGGCGGAGTTGGAGAAGATCCGCGAGCAGGTTCAGAACATAGAATAGATCAGGCCGGGGTTACAATGAAACGCGACGGGGTTCTCTATATAATCTCAGCGCCGTCGGGCGCGGGCAAGACCACGCTCTGCAAGGAAATAATTGACATCTTTCCGCACCTCCGGCATTCTGTCAGTTATACGACGCGGCAACCCCGACCCGGCGAAGTGCATGGTAAAGACTATTATTTCGTAACTCAGGACGAGTTCCGTCGCATGGTCGAAGAGGGTGAGTTTGCCGAGTGGGCGGAGGTCCACGGCAACTGTTACGGTACATCGATTCGCACACTTGAGGAGTGTCGCACCATTGGTGTTGATCTCATCCTCGACATCGACATCCAGGGAGCGCGCCAGCTCAAGCAGCGCTACGAGGGTGGCGTTTTTATCTTTATTCTCCCCCCCAGCTACGAGGAGCTTCACCGTAGGCTCAACGGCCGCTCCTCCGACAGCGACGACGTTATCAGCCGGCGCATTGACGCAGCTGCCGGCGAGATCCGCGAATCCCGCTGGTACGATTACATCATCATTAACGATACGTTCAGCAGGGCGGTTGAGGAGCTCAAGTCGGTGGTCATCGCTGAGAAGTGCCGGACATCCCGGGTGCTGGAGGCGGTGACGGAGATATTCCATATCGGCTGAGGCTTACGCGGGCGCGGGTTGCTAACCCTCATTAACCAGACACCGGTTGAGAGATGCCGGGTTTTGAAAGGAGCATCACTATGGCACGGGTAACAGTAGAAGATTGCCTTGAAAAGGTAGATAATCGGTTTCTCCTCGTCATGCTTGCGTCGAGGCGTGTAAAGCAGCTCTACAAGGGGGCTCCACCCCTCATCGACAACAAGGCCGGCAACAAGAACGTGGTTGTTTCGTTACGGGAGATCGCCGGAGGTAAGGTCGGGTACGAGCTGACGTCGCGCAAGGCCAAGTAATCAGCCTGACCACAGGGGCAGAAGCGTGAAGCTTCCGCCCTTTTTTTGTCTTTTTTCTATGATCAGACTTAACGATATCCTCGACAAGGTTGGTTCCTATAACCCCGCCCCGGATCTGGATATGGTCCGCAAGGCCTACGTCTATTGCGCCAAGGTTCATCAGGGGCAGACCCGGCTATCGGGCGAGCCGTACCTGGTTCATCCCATGGAGGTGGCGGGACTCCTGGCCGACCTCAGGCTCGATGTCCCGACGGTGGTGACGGGGCTTCTCCATGATACGATCGAAGACACCCTGACCACCCGTGAGGAGCTGGAGGGGATGTTCGGCGCCGAAGTGGCCAACCTCGTCGAAGGCGTCACCAAAATCAGCAAGATTCACTTCAAGACCAAGGAAGAGAGTCAGGCGGAGAACTTTCGCAAGATGCTCCTCGCCATGGCTAATGACATCCGGGTCATCCTCGTCAAGCTGGCTGACCGCCTCCACAATATGCGGACCCTTCAGTATCAGCCCGAGCCCAAACAGCGCTCCATCGCCCGCGAAACCCTCGACATCTACGCTCCCATCGCAAACCGCCTCGGCATTTCCTGGATCAAGAGCGAGTTGGAGGATCTTTCCTTCCGGTATCTTGAGCCCCAGGTCTATTACGACCTCGCTTCTAAGGTGACCAAGAAGAAAAAGGAGCGGGAGAGCTACGTTGATGAGGTGCGGAAGATCATCGTCGACAAGCTCGTGGAGCACGAGATTAAGGGCGATGTCTTTGGCCGGAGCAAACATCTCTACTCCATCTGGCGCAAGATGCAGAGCCGCAGCGTGGATATCGACCAGATCTACGACCTGATTGCCATCCGCATCATGGTGAACGACATCCGCGAATGCTACGAGGTGCTGGGCATCATCCATTCCACCTGGAAACCGATCCCCGGCCGCTTCAAGGACTATATCGCCATGCCCAAGGGGAACATGTATCAGTCGCTTCATACGACGGTCATCGGTCCCCATGGCGAGCGGATGGAGGTTCAGATCCGCACCTCCGAGATGCACAGGGTGGCGGAGGCGGGGATCGCGGCCCACTGGAAGTACAAAGAGGGGAAAGGGTACGACGAGAAGGAGGTGAAACGTTTCGCCTGGCTTCGCCAACTCCTCGAATGGCAGCAGGAGCTCGAGGACTCCCATGAGTTCATGAGCACCGTCAAGGTTGAGCTCTTCCCCGAGGAAGTCTATGTGTTCACACCGAACGGCGACGTAAAGAGTTTCCCCAAGGGGTCGACACCCATTGACTTCGCCTACACCATCCACACCGACTTGGGCCACCGTTGCGTCGGCGCCAAGGTGAACGGCAAGCTCGTGCCCCTCAAGTACGAGCTCAAGAACGGCGACATCGTCGAGGTCATCACCTCCCCCCACCACACCCCCAGCAAGGACTGGCTCAAGATCGTCAAGAGTTCCCGGGCGCGAAACAAGATCCGGGCCTGGATCAAGACCGAGGAGCGGGTCCGGAGCATCTCCCTCGGCAAGGAGATAATGGAGAAGGAGTTCCGCCGCTTCTCCCTGAACCTGAACAAGCTCCAGAAGTCGGGGGAGCTGAAGAGGGTTGCCACGGAATTCGGCTATGTGGGCGACGACGACCTCATGGCCGCCGTCGGCTACGGCAAGCTCTCCTGCAACCAGGTGCTCGGCAAGCTGATACCCGAGGAGAAGCTCGCCGAGCGGCAGGATCTGAAGGAATCACGGATCGGCAAGGCCCTCGGCAAACTGACGGGAAAATCCACGAGCGCCATTCAGATTGGCGGCGTGGAGGATGTTCTCGTTCGCTTCGGCAAGTGTTGCAATCCGGTTCCCGGAGACGACATCGTCGGTTTCATTACTCGGGGGAGGGGGGTGACAGTGCATACTGTCGACTGTCCGATAGCCCTGGAGAACGATCCCGAACGGCGGATTGCCGTTGACTGGAACCGGGAGCGCAAGGCTGCCCTGCCGGTGAAGATCAGGGTTTCCTGTCACGATCAGAAGGGGATTCTTGCCAACATAACCCTGGCCATCACCAACTGCGAGGCGAACATATCCAGTGCCTCGATTCAGAGCACCGTGGACCGGCGGGGGGTAAACATATTCGAGGTTGACGTCACGAGCCTTGAGCACCTGAACCGGGTCATGAACAATATCATGAAGGTCAACGGCGTCACCCATGTTGAGCGGATGAAGAACTAGCAAAGCTGTGAGGAGACGTGTGTTATGAAGGAGATTGTTTCCACTGACAAGGCGCCCAAGGCGATCGGACCCTATTCCCAGGCGGTGAAGGCGGGGGGCTTTCTGTTCCTCTCTGGCCAGATACCGCTCGACCCTGCAACCGGCGAGTTTGTGGCAGGGGAGATCAGGGAGCAGACCGAACGGGTCTTGGAAAATATTGCGGCGGTGCTGGCCGAGGCTGGCGTCGGGTTCGACGCCGTCGTCAAGACGACAATCTTTCTGACCGATCTGGCCAATTTCGGTGCGGTGAACGAGGTGTACGGGAGCCGTTTTTCCGCTGCTCCGCCGGCTCGTTCGACGGTGGAGGTGAAGGGACTTCCCCGCGGAGCGCTCGTGGAGATCGAGGTGCTTGCCCTCTGCTGACAGGTGCTGGCCCTATACGATTCGTTTCGTGCGGAGATGTGGTCGGGAAGGCGGGGTGGATTGCCGGAGATGATCATACAATGACAAAAGCCGCACGCGTGGATGCGTTGCGGCTGAGTCATTTGTTGGGTGCAGCGTAAGGATGTCCGAGGGGCACTGCGCCCCCCGGCTCTTAAAGGGCCTTGGTAACGTGGCCGGAGCGGATGCAGCGGGTGCAAACCTTGATGGTCTGGATGCTGCCGTTCCTGACGGCCTTCACCTTTTGCAGGTTCGGGTACCACGTGGTACGGGTCTTGTTGTTGGCGTGGCTGACGTTGTTACCGAAACTGGGACCTTTGCCGCAGACTTCACATTTTCTCGACATGGCTCTACTCCCTCTCTCTGGTTTCTGAAGCTTTCTCTTATAGCAGACGATACCTGATGATGCAAGTGAAATGTTTTGATAAGGTGGTGCAATGGCGCTCTTTTTCCGTGGTCTGTTTTCGATTCTCGTGATTTTCCTGGTTGTGGTTGCAGTTCTCTTTGTTGACTTCGCCTACAAGACCTTTTCCGTACGGCAGCGCGACATCCATGCTGATGCCATAGTGGTTCTTGCTGGTGGGCGGGGGAGGGTGGAAGAGGGGGTGCGTCTTTTCCGGGAGAAGAAGGGGGACTACCTCTTCCTGATCGGGGTTGACCCCGTGGTGCGGAAGCAGGATTTGTTCCGGGATCGGGAAGGGGAGGCACTTGCCGACCGGGTATTCCTGGAGAAGGCGTCGCGTAACACCCTTGAAAACGCCCTCTACGGCCGGGAAATCATCGCCCGGAAGGATGTCCGTTCCATCCTTCTCATCACCTCCCGCTACCATATGAAGCGGGCAACTCTTATCTTCCGGAACACGCTCCCCCGGGACATCGCCATCTACCCCTATCCGGTTGATACGAAAAATCTCAAGGAGGCGTGGTGGAGTGACCGGGGTAGTTTCCGACTACTTTTCAGCGAGTTCTACAAGTACTGCCTGTTCAGGTTCTTTTTTGTGTTTGCTTCGGGAGAGTTGAGAACGCAAGCGATGGGAAACGGACAGTAGGGGCTCGAAAGCCCCTCGCGTCATTCTATTGCCGTTCTTCCTTGTCCTCGATCCGCGGGAACAGCGCCTCTGCCTTGGTGATTCGCGTGCTGGGGACGAGCTTCCCCCAGGCCAGGTCTTCTTCCTTGGGCGCTTCGGTCCATCCAAGATAACCGAGGGCCTTGGCCGCAGTGCGCGGCATGAAAGCCGACAGCAGCAGATGCACGACCCGTTGGGCCTCCAGGAGGGTGTACATGATGGTGCCGAGCCGCTCCTTCTGAGCCGGGTCCTTGGCTAGGGTCCAGGGGGCGCTCTCGTCGATGTATTTGTTGCCGGCGGAGATTACCTCCCAGATCGCCTGGAGTGCCTTGCTGAAGGCAAGCTCGTCCATGCATGCATCGAGTTGCGTAACCATCGTCTCGGTCTTGGCGCGGAAAGCTGCGTCCAGGTCGGTCATGGTGCCAGGCTGGGGGAGAACACCATCAAAGTACTTGTTCACCATGGCTGTGGAGCGGTTGAGGAGGTTCCCCAGGTCGTTGGCCAGGTCCGAGTTGATGCGGTGGACGAGGGCTGCGTGGGAGAAGTCGCCGTCAAGGCCGAAAGGAACCTCCCGCAGGAGGAAATAGCGGACAGCGTCGATGCCGTACTTGTCCACAAGCATGTTGGGTTCCACAACGTTCTGGAGGCTCTTGCTCATCTTTTGCCCCTCAACGGTCCACCAGCCGTGGGCAAAGACCTTCTTCGGCACTGGAAGTCCGGCAGCCATGAGGAAGGTGGGCCAATAAACCGCGTGGAAGCGGAGAATGTCCTTGCCGAGGAGATGGGCGTCAACGGGCCAGTATTTCGCGTACTCCCCCGTCTGCTCCGGGTAGCCGAGGGCAGTGATGTAGTTGGTGAGGGCATCGAACCATACGTAGATCACGTGCCGCTCGTTCCCTGGCACCGGGATCCCCCAGTTGAAGGAGGTGCGGGATACGGAGAGGTCGCGGAGCCCTTCCTTGACGAAGGAGATGATCTCGTTGCGCCGGCTCTTTGGCTGGATGAAGTCGGGGTTCGCCTCGATGTGGGCCAGGAGTTGCTCCTGGTACTTGCTCATCCGGAAGAAGTAGGACTCTTCCTTGAGCTTCTCAACGACCCGGTTGCAGTCGGGGCACTTGCCGTCGATGAGCTGGGTTTCGGTCCAGAAGGTTTCGCAGGGGGTGCAGTACCAGTCCTCGTACTCGCCGAGATAGATGTCTCCCTTTGCCATGACCTCCTGAAAGAGGTGGGTAACCCCCTTCTTGTGGCGCTCCTGGGTGGTGCGGATGAAGTCGGTGTAGGCAATATCGAGCTTCTCCCAGAGGGCCTGGAAGCGCTTCACCACCCGGTCGGCCAGCTCCAGCGGGGTCTCGCCGGCTGCGTTGGCTGCCTTCTCCACTTTCTGGCCGTGTTCGTCGGTGCCGGTAAGGAAGAAGACCTCGTATCCTTTAAGCCGCTTGTAGCGGGCCAGGACATCGGCGGCAAGGGTCGTGTACGCATGGCCGATGTGCGGTACGTCGTTAACGTAGTAGATGGGGGTCGTGACATAGAACGTTCGGCTCATTTCGGCTCCTTTTTATCCTTGTCTCTGCCTTTGCCGCCGCGGCGGTCACGGCTTCCGCGGTCGTTCCGCTGCTGCTCCTGGTTTTTGGTGTTGTCGCGCTCCCGGGGTTTTTCCCGCCGTTCGGTGTCGGGGGCGTCCTTCTGATCCTTCTCCCGCTCCCTTGGGGCCCCCTCGCGGCGGGGAAGCTTGGGGCGTTCGGAGATATCCTCGGTCTTGATGTCCTCTCCCTTGAGCTCCACTACCCCGTCGTCGGTCTTGACAAGAACGGTCCCCTCCAGCACGTTCTGCTTGATGACTTCGCCCTCGGAATTGCCGCATTTCACCAGTTTACCGCACTTGGGGAGGCATTTCTTGAGGGAGCAGTAGGTTTCGTACTCGTAGCCGAGGCAGCAGAGCAGCCGCCCGCACTGACCGGAGATCTTTGTGGGGTTGAGGGCCAGATTCTGCTCCTTGGCCATCTTGACCGATACGGGCTCGAACTCACGCAGAAACGACGAGCAGCAGAGTTCGCGGCCGCAGATGCCGATGCCGCCGATCATCTTCGACTCGTCCCGGACGCCGATCTGGCGCATCTCGATGCGGGTGTGGAACTGGTGGGCCAGATCCTTGACCAGTTCCCGGAAATCGACCCGTCCGTCGGCGGTGAAGTAGAAAATTGCCTTGCTCCCGTCAAAGAGGTATTCCACCTTGACGAGTTTCATATCCATCCCCCGCTCCTTGATCTTGCGGAGGCAGAATCCGTGGGCTTCCTGTTCCCGGGTGGTGTTGCGGGCCGCCGAGGCGAGATCCGACGGCTCGGCAATCCGTATGACGCTTTTAAGCCCCTCCGGGGCGTGGGCCTCTTCGAACTCCCGCGGGGGGGTGACCACAGTGGCGATACTCCGCCCCCGTTCGGTTTCGACAATGACCTTGTCGCCCGGCTTGAGGTCTAACTCGCCGGCTCCGAAGTCGTAGAGTTTGCCGGCGATATGGAACTGGGCTTTAACAATCTTTACCACGCTATCCTCCGAAAATATGCAAACGGCATTCATCCCGCCAGACGCATCAGGAGCACGTCGAGGGTGAGCCGCGGGTTGGCGTTGCGCATGAGGGCCTGGCGGGCCTCCGTGGTGTGGTTGATCCGTTCGAGATTCCTCTCCCGGGACAGTCGAGCTGCTTCGTTTTCGAGGAGCGGCAGGATGTCGCGGTTGATCACGGCGTTGCTCCCTCCCTGAATGAGAAGGACGTCGCGCAAAAGCGATGTGAGCACTTCCAGTTGCTCCATGGCCTGTTCCCGGTCGGCGGCCATCTCTTCGGCGGCGGCGAAGAGGGAGGCGGTGTCGCTGAGGGAAAGGGTCCGGAGCCGCTCCAGAAGTCCTGCGCGATCAACCATTACCCCCTCGTCCTCCTCCAGGGCCTTTCCCAGGCTTCCGCCGGCAAGGGATGCGGTAAGGCGGGCGGCCGCCTGGTCCCGGCCCGCGGCGATGAGCTGTTCTTCGATGAGCCGCTCCGGAAGTGGCGCGAAGCGCAGCAACTGGCAGCGGGAACGGACCGTGGGGAGCACGCCATCCAGGTTCGTGGTGAGAAGTATCATCAGGGCGTTGCCCGGCGGTTCTTCCAGAGTCTTCAGGAGGGCGTTGCCGGCGGCAGGATTGAGCCGGTCCGCGTCCCTTATGATGCAGGCCTTCAACGGGGTCTCGATGGGGCGCAGTACCAGTTCCCGCTGGAGATCCCGGATCTGGTCGATCTTGATGAATGCCCCGTCGGGTTCCACCAGGTGGAGGTCGGGGTGCTGGAGAGTCGCCATCTTCCGGCAGGAGGGGCAGGTGCCGCACCCGTCATCCCGATCGCAGAAGGCCGCCTCCACGAAGGCGAGGGCCGTGGTTCGCTTGCCGCACCCCTCGATCCCCTCGAAGAGATAGGCGTGCGCCGTCTTGCCGGAACGGAGTGCGCGCCGCAGAACGTCGACGGGAGTATCCTGGCCGATGACACGGGAGAATGGCACGGTTACCTCCGGGCGGGGCTTGTGGGAAGGCGTGACATGATCGCTTCTGTGACGCGGACCTCGGTCTCTTCGATGCCGCGGCTGCCGTCCAGGACCACGAACCGTCGGGGCTCCGCTGCCGCCAGGGAGAGGAAGCCGTCCCTGATCCGCTCGTGGAAAAGGAGTGACTCCTGCTCGAACCGCTCCTCCCGGGCCGTGCTGGCGGCACTGATCCGGGCCATGGCCCGGGCGAGCCCCACCTCGACGGGGCAGTCGAGGATAATCGTCAGATCCGGCCTGATGCTGCCGGCGGCCAGGGTATTGAGCCGGGCGATCAGTTCCCGATCCAGGTTGCGGCCATATCCCTGGTAGGCAAGGGTGGAGTCGGTGAAGCGGTCGCAGAGGACAATCTTCCCCGCGGTCAGGGCCGGTTCGACCACTTCGGCCACATGCTGGGCCCGGGCCGCCCCATAGAGGAGGAGCTCCGTCATCGGCACCATGGTGCTGTTTCCTGCGTCGAGAAGTATTGCGCGGATGGCGTCGGCGATGGGACATCCGCCGGGCTCACGGGTTACCACGACCCCATGACCGGCAGCGGTCAGCCGCTCGGCGGCCAGTCGCAGCTGGGTCGACTTGCCACACCCCTCGATTCCTTCAAATGTGATAAAAAAACCCATAGGGGATGCATTGTCCTTCTGTTTCGTAAAAGCTGAATTATAGGGAAGTGACGGGTATAAATCAAGGCAAAAATCCCCGCCAAGTCGCATAATTATTGATAAATACGGCGGATTCGGGGTATAGTGTCTGCCTATGTGCAAGCCGGGCGAAGAGACCAAAAGTGAAGAGCAGTCGACGACGGATGAGCTGGAAAGCTCCATCAACTATCGCTTCGTGAATCGACAGCTCCTGGCCGAGGCCCTCACCCACCGCTCCTACGTGAATGAGCGTCGTGGGCACGAGAGGGTTCAGGATAATGAGCGCCTGGAATTCTTCGGCGATGCGGTTCTTGGCCTCCTAGTGGGGAAGATGCTTTTTACCCGATTTCCGGAGAGTCGCGAGGGGGTCCTCGCACGGATGAAGGCGTCGCTCGTGGATGAGGAGACCCTGGCGGGGCTTGCGGCAGCCATGGGACTCGGGCGCCATCTGCGTCTAGGGCGGGGCGAGGAGCGCAGCGGCGGCAGGGAACGACGGTCGCTCCTGGCAAACACCTACGAGGCACTCCTGGCCGCCGTCTATCTGGATGGAGGGAGCGAACCCGCAGAACGGATCGTGGAGCGGGACTTTGCCCCGCTTCTGGCCGGAATTGCCTCGGGCGCCTCGGGCCGTGACTTCAAGACCGACTTCCAGGAAGCTGCCCAGTCCCGTTTCGGCACGGCACCAACCTACGCGCTGATTGCCACGGACGGCCCTCCCCACGACCGACGCTTCACGGTGGCGGCCTTTGTGGGCTCGGAGCAGATGGGGGAGGGGAGCGGTCGGAGCAAGAAGGAGGCGGAGCAGGCGGCTGCCCGGGAATGCCTGGCGCGGCTCGCCGGCGGTGTCGGCGCCGAAGGATGAAGCCGCTTATCATCCCCTTTTTCATCTCCCACCAGGGGTGTCCCCACCAGTGCGTTTTCTGCGACCAGGAGCGGATCTCCGGTCAGAGCGCCGGGCTTCCGGAACCAAGCGGGATGGTGGGTACGATCGACCGCTTTGCCGCGTCGGGGGGCGGGAGGCCCCTGGAAGTGGCCTTCTACGGCGGCACCTTTACGAGCCTCCCGCGGATGGAGCAGGAACGGCTTCTGGAGCCGCTGCAACCCCTCCTGGCAACCGGGAGAATAACCCATGTTCGGCTCTCCACACGGCCCGATGCGGTTGACGGTGAGACGGCCCGCTTCCTCCGGGCCCGGGGGGTGACCACCGTGGAGCTGGGGGTCCAGTCCATGGATGACCGGGTTCTCGAAGCGGCCGGCAGGGGGCATACGGCGGCCCATGTGGAGCAGGCCTTCACCGGTCTGCGCGAGGCGGGCATCAGGGTTGGTGCCCAGCTCATGCCGGGGCTTCCCGGTGACACCTCGGAATCGCCCCTCGGGTCTCTCGAACGGGTGCTCGCCCTCTCCCCGGCGTTTCTGCGCATCTACCCAACGGTGGTGGTGGCAGGGACCCGGCTGGCCGATCTCTGGCGCAACGGCGCCTATGCCCCTCTTGGCCTGGATGATGCCGTCACCCTCTGCGCGGCCATGCTTCGCCGGTGTCTCGTTGCCGGGGTGCCGGTGATCCGCATCGGACTCCAACCGACGGAGGAACTGGAAAGGCCGGGAACTGTCCTGGCCGGTCCGTGGCACCCGGCGTTTCGCCAGCTGGTGGAAAGCGAGCTTTTCTACGGGCTCCTCGAGCGGCTGGCTGCGGGTGTCCCACCCGGTACCAGCGTGGAGGCGGTCTGTGCCCCCCAGCGGGTGTCCGACGTGGTGGGCCAGCGGCGGCGGAATCTCGCGCGCCTTGGGGAGCAGCATGGCGTTTCGGTGACGCGTGTCACCGGCAGCGACCGGCTGTCCCCCTATGATCTCGAAATTGTTTACGCCGGCGGCACCATTGCCGGAAACCTGGTTGGTGCGTAAAAACGCACGTTTCACGAAAGGAGTTACCCTTGTCAGATACACCGTTCCGATCCGGTTTCGTTTCCATCATCGGGCGCCCCAATGTGGGGAAGTCGACGCTTCTGAACCGGATCCTCGGGGAGAAGATCGTCATTACCTCGGACAAACCCCAGACGACCCGCAACCGCATCCAGGGAATCCATAACGTCCCCGGCGCCCAGATCGTCTTCATCGACACGCCGGGAATCCACCAGGCCCGGTCGCGTCTCAACAAATACATGGTTGAAGTCGCCCTCTCCTCCATCAGGGAGGTGGATCTTGTACTGTTCCTGGTGGAGGCGAATCAGAAGCCGGGTGAGCAGGAGCAGGAGATCATCGATGTTCTCGCCGGTACGACGGCACCGGTTTTTCTGGTCATCAACAAGGTGGATACGACGGAGAAGGGGGCGGTGCTGGAGCGGATCGCCGCTTACAAGGACCGCTACCCCTTCCGGGAGATCGTGCCGGTTTCGGCGCAGACGGGGGACGGGGTCGACCGACTCGTGGCGCTCGTGCGGGATGTCCTTCCCGAGGGACCGGTCTACTTCCCCGACGACATCCTGACCGATGTGCCGGAGCGCTTCATCGCTGCGGAGATCATCCGGGAGAAGGTCTTTCGCCTCACCCGCGACGAGGTTCCCTACGCCACCGCCGTGGAGGTGGACAGCTTCAAGGAGCGGGAAGACGGGGGGCTCGTCTCCATCGCCGCCACCATAACCGTGGAGCGGGATTCCCAGAAGGGGATCATCATCGGCAAGAAGGGGGCGATGCTCAAGCGGATCGGCTCGGCGGCCCGGGTCGAGATCGAGCACTTACTCAACACGAAGGTTTTTCTGGAGCTCTTCGTCCGGGTCCGCAAGGACTGGAGCGAAGATGCACGGATGCTGAAGGAGCTTGGATACACATGATGCCACTCGTTGCCATAGTCGGCCGCCCCAATGTGGGCAAATCGACCCTTTTCAACCGTCTCGTGGGGCGCCGCAAGGCCATCGTCGACGATATGCCCGGCGTCACCCGTGACCGGAACTACGAAACCGTCACCCGCTTCGACGTGCCGTTCATCCTGATCGACACCGGCGGTTTCGAGCCGGTGAGCCAGGACCGTCTGCTGCAGCAGATGCGGGAACAGTCCCAGTTGGCCATGGATGAGGCGGACGTCATCATCTTCCTCATGGACGGCCGGGCCGGGCTCACCCCCTCCGATGTGGAGGTGGTGGAAATGCTTCGCCGCGTGAAGAAGCCGGTCTTCTACGTGGTCAACAAGGTGGACGGCGAGAAGCTGGAGAACGACGCTGCCGATTTTTTCTCCCTGGGGGTCGGCACCCTCCACACCATCTCCGCCGAGCACAACCGGGGGGTGAACGACCTGATGGATGAAGTGGTGGCTGCCCTCCCCCAGGACTCGGCCCGTCCCGACGACGAGGAGATCACCAGAATCGCCGTGGTGGGGCGCCCCAACGTGGGGAAGTCGTCCCTGGTGAACCGGCTCCTCGGCTTCGAGCGGGTGGTGGCCAACCCCACTCCCGGCACCACGCGGGATTCCGTCGACACCCTGTTTGTCTCCAACAAGAAGCGTTACCTTCTCATCGACACGGCCGGCATCCGGCGCAAGGGGAAGACCACCCAGAAGCTGGAGAAGTACAGTGTGGTCGACAGCCTGCGCAGCATCGAGCGGGCCGACGTGGTCCTCATCGTCATCAATGCCGAAGAGGGGGTGACGGAGCAGGACGAGCGGATTGCGGGCTACGCCTACGAGGCGGGAAGGGCCTGTATCTTCGTAGTCAACAAGTGGGACAGCCTGGAGAAAAACAATACCACTCTCGGCAAGTTCGTGGACCAGATCAAAACCGAATTCAAGTATCTGGCATTTGCGCCGATAGTATTTGTATCGGCCAAAAGTGGGCAGCGGATCAACCGGATCATGGAGGAGGTGGATCGAGTCATGGTCCAATACACCAAGCGGGTCAGTACCGCCGACCTGAACCGGGTTTTCTCTGAAGCGGTGGAAACGCATCACGCGCCCCTTTCCCATGGTCGGCGGGTGAAGTTTTACTATGCCACCCAGGTGGGAACGAAGCCGCCGAAATTCGTCGTTTTCACCAATCAGCCGGAGGGGGTCCATTTTTCCTACGAGCGGTACCTGATCAACAAGTTCCGCGAGGCGTTCGATTTCACCGGCACCCCCCTGCACATCATCTTCCGGGGCCGGGATCGCCGGGAGTAAACGTACTTTACTTGGACAGGGCGAGTAGTTTATGATGAGCGCCGTTTTCACCGCTGTTTTTCGGACTTTTGTCCCTTTTTGCCCATGAGTCTCGTCGGGAGCCTAGAAGACCTGGGACTGGGTGAGATCCTTCAGATCCTCAGCCTCTCATGCAAGTCGGGGATCCTGCGGCTTCACAGCAGGGGACGGGAGGGAACGATTGTCTTCCGCCTCGGCCAGGTGATCCAGGCCGCCTCCAGCACCCTCCAGGAGAATATCGGCGAGGTCCTGATCCGCAAGGGAAAGCTCGATCTCGGGACCCTGCGGGCCGCGCTGGCACAGCAGGAACGTGAAGGATACCAGGAACGGCTCGGCTCGATCCTGGTGCGAAGCTTCGGTTTTCCTCTCTCGGCCATCGACGAGGTGGCGCGGGAGCAGGTGGAGCGGGTGGTCTACACGCTCTTCGCCTGGGCCGAAGGGACCTTCGAGTTCGAACTTCAGGACAATGTCGCCCCGGCCGGCACCATCAGGATGGATCCCCTCCAGTTCATGCTGGACCAGGGGCTTAATCCCCAGTTTCTGGCACTGGAAGGGGCCAGGGTCGTAGAGAAGGAGCAAAGGGCAGAGTCCCTTCGCGAGGTTGTGCCTCCCGTTGAGTTCTCCGAGGAACTCCTGAATGCGGCCTTCCAGCCCGTCCCTGTTCCTGATGTCCCGTCACCGACGGCGGCGGAGCGTGGCACCCTGATCCTCGTGGATGACGACGGGGCTACCCGCGATGCCCTGGGGGTGCTGCTCGAGCGCAATGGCTACCAGGTCATCTCCCTCTCCCGGAGCGACGAGGCATTCATCCAGATCGACTCCCTCTATCGGCGCGGCGAGCGACCCAGTGTTCTGGTGGACCTGATCATGCCGCGGATGGACGGATCGGGGATTCTCGGCGGGCTTGAGCTTCTGGAGCTTGTCTGGAACACCTTTCCCGATCTGCGGGTTCTGGTCATGTCGGACCACTACAATGGCGATGCCGTGCGGCGGGTGGGGGAGTTGGGGTATTCCCACATTCTCAAGCCGCGCCGGGCGCAGATCAGTGACCCCGTAACCATGGAGGATTTTGCTCCCTCGTTCCTGGCCGCCTTGGCGCGACTGGCGGGCGGTGCGGGGAGTTCAGCCCCGTCAGGGCTTATCAATCTGGGAGACGAGCTCCGTCTCGAGATGGGAGAGGAGTTCACGGGAACCGCCAAGGGGGGGAGCGACCCGGGCAGCGGTATGACCCTTTTGCGGGGGATGCTCGAGGAACTCCACGATCCGGCCCTCGGTGGTGGTATTACGCTGCTGGTCCTGCGCTTTGCCGCGGAGTTCATGGAGCGTGCTGTCATCTTCATGGTGACGGGGGGAGAGGTTGCCGGGCTTGGCCAGTTCGGCCTCGACGACCGAGGAGACGCCGCCGACCAACGGGTTCGGCTGCTTCGCATCCCCCGAGGGGAACCATCGCTTTTCACCGGGATACTCGAAGCCAGGCATCCGGCGGTGGTGCGGCCCGAACCCAACGAATGGAACCGGTACCTCTTCGACCGCCTTGGCGGCGGGGTGCCCCACGAGGTTTTTCTCGGACCGATTGTCAGCGAGGGAGAGGTGGTCGCCATCCTTTACGGTGACAACCATTCCGATAGAAAACCGATTGCCGGGACGGAGGCACTTGAGATCTTTCTGTCCCAGGCGGGTAGGGCCATGGAAATGGCGCTTCTGGAACGCAAACTTATGGACAGCAGTCGGGGTGCAATGTGAAAAAGATCCTCATAGCGGAAGACTCGTCAACCATGCGGTCGCTTCTCGTGGCGACCATCGAGTGCCTCGGCGGGTATCAGATCGTTGAGGCCGCGAGCGGATTCGAGGCCCTTCGGCTTCTGCCGCGGGAACCGGTTGACCTGATCATAACCGATATCAACATGCCCGACATCAACGGGCTGGAGCTTGTGAGTTTTGTGCGCGGGAGTGACAATTATAGGCACATTCCGCTTTTCATCATCTCCACCGAGGGGAGCGATCGCGACCGGGAAAAGGGGCTCGCCCTCGGGGCGAACGAGTACCTGGTGAAACCGTTCGATCCGGCTCGGCTGCAGGAGCTGATCGTGAAGTACACGTCCTGAGGGTGACCCATGGCAAACTCCCATGATACGTCCGGCAGGGCCGTGGAAGACTTTCTGGCCGAAGCCGAAGAGATTGTCGAACGACTGAGCACCGATCTGGGGACCCTCAGCGACTGCGCCGACAGCGGCGAGTGCGACCCGGATCTGCTAAACGCCATTTTCCGTGGCGCCCACTCCCTCAAGGGGCTTGCCGGCATGTTCGGTTTTACCGACATCCAGCAACTCTCCCACAACCTGGAAAACCTTCTCGATTCCCTCCGCCTCGGCAAGATCCCCCTCACTATCGCAACCATGAACGTCCTCTTCGATGCCATGGAACTCCTCGGTTCCGTGGTGCGGGGGCTCGGCACCGGCGAAACCTTCGCCACTGCCATTGCCGATATGATTCAGCGGATCAACGACTGCGCCACCGCCCAGCAGGGGGACGGGGAATCGCCCCTTCAGAAGCTCGGTCTGCCGGACAAGGTTCTCAATTCCCTCACCGAATATGAGGAACACCGGCTCGTGGAGAATGTGAAGAAGGGGCGGACGATTTTCTCCATCCACGCCTCCTTCAGTCTCATGTCCTTCGACCAGGACCTGGGTGAGATCATCGAGGCCCTGAAGAAATCAGGGGAGGTGGTGAGCACCCTCCCCAGCGCCAGCGTTACCCCCGAGTCGATGATCGACTTCGAGATCCTCTATGGCACCGACCTTGCCTATGACGAGGTTGCCGGTCTCATCGACCGGGAGAATGTCGAGATCACCCGGATCGGTGCGGCTGCCGCCGCTCCCCCTTCTGCCGCGACATCCGGTACTGCAACGGCTGTCCCTGCGATATCGCAGGCGGCGGCTCCGGCCGAGGTCCCCGCACCGACCGGCCAAGCTGACGACATGACCGCCAAGAGCATGAGCCAAACAGTGCGGGTCGACATCGGCAAGCTGGACGACCTCATGAACATCGTCGGTGAACTGGTCCTTTCCCAGTCCATCATTTCGACGCTGGCGACACGCATGAGGCTCGAAGGATTCTCATCCCTGGCCATCGAACTGGGCAAGGCGGCCAAGGGGCTCGACCGCAAGCTCACCGAGTTGCAGAAGGGGGTCATGGAGATCAGGATGATCCCGGTGGGGCAGCTCTTCGAGAAGATGGCCCGCATCGTCCGGAAGGTTTCCCGGGAACAGGGGAAAAAGGTCGACCTCAAGACCTTCGGCGCCGACACGGAGCTGGACAAGCTCATCATCGAGGATATCGCCGATCCCATGGTCCATATCATCCGCAACGCCATCGACCACGGCCTGGAGCCTACGGAAGAGCGGGTGGCCGCCGGCAAGCCCGAGCGGGGGACCATCAGGCTCTCTTCCTATCAGAAGGGAAACCACGTCGTCATTGAGGTGTCCGACGACGGCCGGGGCTTCAATATAGAAAAGGTCAAGAAGAAGGCCCTCGAAAAGGGGCTCATCAAGACCCTTGAGGGGATATCCGACCGGGATGCCCTCGACTTTATCTTTCTTCCCGGCTTTTCCACCGCCGACGCGGTGAGCGAGCTGTCGGGCCGCGGCGTCGGTATGGACGTGGTGAAGAACAACATCGCCGCTGTCTCGGGGATGGTGGACATCGAGAGCACGTTCGGCAAGGGGAGCAAGGTCATCATCACCCTCCCCATAACGCTGGCCATCATCAAGGCGCTGCTGGTTTCCACCGCCGGGCGTACCTATGCCATCCCGATCACCTCGGTGCTGGAGACGATCATCGTCACCGAAAACGACATCGACACCGTGGAGCGCAAGGAGGTCTACCAGCTCCGGGAGACGACCCTGCCGCTGGTGCGGCTGGAGCGCTTCTTCGGCATTCCGCGGACCAAGCCTGATTCCGCCGAGTTTTACGTGGTGGTGGTGGGGGTGGCGGAGAAACGGCTCGGGGTCATTGTCGACGACCTCATGGGGCAGCAGGATATCGTTATCAAGGCATTGGGCGATATGTTCAAGGGGTACCGGGGGATAACCGGTGCCGCGGATCTGGGGGACCAGCGGACGATCCTCGTGCTTGACGTGGGGGGGATCATCGGCGAGGCATTCCGGAGTGGAGGGTAGATGTACCGGGAGTTCTACGGACTGAACGAAAAGCCGTTCTCAAAGACTCCGGACCCGCGCTACCTCTTTCTGTCGCCGGGGCACCGGGAGGCCCTTGCACGCTTGCAGTACGCAGTGGAGGAGCGGGAGCTGGCCCTTCTCACCGGCGACATCGGCTGCGGCAAAACCACCATCTCCCGGGCGCTCATGGATGCCGTGGGCTATGAGGGGTGCTTCTGCTTCATCGTCAATCCGCGCCTCTCGGCCGTTGAGTTTCTCCGCACCGTGGCCCGCAGCCTCGGGATTGCCGAGCCGGGCGGAGCCAAGGACGAGCTGCTGCGGCAGCTCACCGAGGCGGTCTACCGGCTCGAGGGGGAGAAGCGCTGCCCGGTCATCGTCATTGACGAAGCACAGCTGATCCCCGACCAGGAGGTGTTCGACGAGATCAGGCTCCTGACCAATTTCCAGCTGGACGACCGCAACCTCATGAGCGTCATCCTCATGGGGCAGCCGGAGTTGCGGCAGATCCTGGCCGATCCGGCCCATGAAGCCCTGCGCCAGCGGATCGCCATGCATTATCACCTCCAGCCCCTGACCCTTGAGGAAACCCTTGAATACATTGATTTTCGGGTGGAGGTGGCCGGCGGACCCCAGGGACTCTTCTCTCCTGATGCCATCCGGCGCATTTTCGAGCTGTCGGGCGGTGTGCCGCGCAAGATCAATATCCTTGCCACCAACGCGCTGCTGGTGGGGTTTGGGAAGGACGCCTCCTGGATCGACGCGTCGCTGGTGGAAGAACTGCGGGACGAAGCGAGCCTCTACTGAGACAAAGGATCGACGACCATGATGGATATTGCCGAGATCAGGAAAAAGGCCCAGCGGGAGCGGGAAGGGCGCCGCGAAGAGCCACGGGCGGCACAGCCCCTTCCCGATTCCCCCTCCATGGAGCCGGAGGAGAACGATAACAGTCTCTACGACGAGTTCTTCCCCCGGCACGAGATGGTTTCATCCCCCCACCTCCCCGCGGCGCCGCGTGTGGTCCGCGACCCTCTGTCCGTCATTCTTGAAGGACGGAAGGCGGCTTTGGTTGATGAGGTCCTCCCTGTCGAGACCGATGCCGAAGTCTCCCTTGAAACCGTAGCCGCCCTTGAGATTCTCTGCTTCCGGGTCGCCGATGAGATTTACGGCATCGACATCATGGAGCTGAAGGAAATCATCAAGCCCCGGGAGACGACGGAGGTTCCCCATGCGCCCCCCTTCGTGGCCGGAGTTCTGTCGCTGCGCGGGATCATCATCCCCGTTTTTCTCCTCCGCGAGCGCCTTGGTCTTTGCAGGGAAGGGGGGGGAGGGAAAGAGCGCATCATCGTCGTGAAGAAGGGAGAGGGGCTCTGTGGTATCCTTGTGGACGAGGTGACCCAGGTGGTACGGATCGCCGCCGACACCGTGGAGCATCCGCCCGCGGTACTCGATGGCATAGATCGTGAATTTGTTGCGGGTATCGGGCGGCACGACGGAAAGATCGTCATTCTGCTTACGATGGAGAAGGTTCTCGACGTTGCGCTGTTCTGAGGTAGTCTCCGCTGAAGACACCATTCGTGAAAGGTTCCAGGCCATGACGAAGAAAAAGATCCTGATTGTGGAGGACGAGGAGAGCCTGCTCAAGCTGGAGAGTATTCTCCTTACATCCAGGGGGTATGACGTTACTGGCGTTGCCGACGGTGCGACTGCCCTCGAGCAGGTTGTCTCGGCCAGGCCCGATCTGGTTATTCTCGATATCATGCTTCCGGGCATGGATGGCTTTGAGGTCTGTCGACGCATCAAACAGAATCCCGAAACGGCCCATATCCCGGTCATGATGCTGACAGCCAAGAAAAGTGCCCAGGACACGGAACGGGGGATGGCAGCCGGCGCGTCGGCTTACGTGACAAAGCCGTTCAAGTCGGCAAAGATTATCGAGATCATCCAGGAACTCCTCTCCCCGTGACGGGCGAGAAACCAGCACCAGACGCGCCACTCGCTGCCCCAGGGGGATGATGGTGGAAACCGACATTCAGGAAATACAGCTTGCCTGTTTCCGTCTGGGCGATGCAACCTTCGCCGCGGACATCATGAGGATCAAGGAGATAATCAAGCCCCAGCGGCTGACCAGGCTCCCCAAGACCCCTGCCTTCGTGGAAGGGGTCATCAACCTCCGCGGTTCGGTTATTCCGGTGATCGACCTGCGCATGCGGTTCGACCTCCCGGACCGTGCTCCGCTGGAGGAGTCCCGGCTCCTGGTGGTGGCCGTGGCGCGCCAGCTCGTGGGACTCGTGGTGGACGACGTGACCGAGGTTGTCACGGTCCATGCCCATGACATCAAGCCTCCCCCCCACGTGGCCGAGGGGATAAGCACCGAGTACCTGATTGGCGTCTGCCTCGTCCGCGACAGCCTCATCATGCTTCTCAATCTCGACACTATTCTGACCAGCCGCGAGACATCGACGCTCGCAGGCTTCTCCCGGGTGACGGGCGCCGCTCCGGCCCGGTAACGCCGTGGGAGGATTCACCTCTCGTGCCCCGGCCCGTGTCGAATGACATGTCGGGAGCTTAACCCCTGCATTGTAAGGAGACCGTCCGTGGACGATCTTGAAACCATAGGGAAAAAACTGAATGCCCCTGACGAGGAAGAGCGCCGCCTGGCGGTGATCGGCCTTGCCCGCCACCCCCTTGGAAAAACCCGTGAACTCTTCTTTACCGCCATGGGGGACGGGAGTTGGCGGGTGCGCAAGGAGGCGGTAAACACACTCCTCTCCATCTCGCTGGATGACGCTTCGGTGGACGGGCTCATCGGGCTCCTTGCCTCCTCCGAAAACGCGGGTCTGCGCAACTCGGCGGTGGAGGCCCTGGAGCGCCTGGAGTCCCGGGGGGTGCCGCTCCTCCTTGGGCGTCTCAGGGACCCGGACCAGGACGTGCGCAAGTTCGTGGCGGACATCCTCGGCAACATCGGCGACCGCTCAGCCATTCCGGCCCTCGTGGAAGCACTGCGGGACCCCGACGCCAATGTCTCCGCCGCGGCTGCCGAGAACCTCGGCAAGATCGGCGATCCCCGGGCGGTCGCGGCCCTGGTTGAGGCTTTGGGAACGGGCGACGTCTGGTTCCGTTATTCGGTTCTCGGTGCCTTGACCCGGATCGGCGAGCCGGTTCCCTTTGCGGTCTTTGCTCCCCTTGTGTCCGATGTTCTCCTGAAGCGTCCCGTATTCGAATGCCTGGGCGCGGTGGGAGACCGCGATGCGGTGGCGGTGCTTATGCAGGGAGTCCAGGACCGGGTCCGGGCTGTCCGGGAAGCAGCGGCCTGTGCTCTGGTGTGTCTCCGGGGGAGGCTCCCCGCCGTGTACGCCCGGGAGGTGGATGACCTGCTCGCGGGGCTCAGGGGGAAGCCGTGCGTGGAGGAACTCATCGCTTCCCTCGATACCACGGAGCGACCGGTGAGGGAGGCCATCGTGGGGCTCCTTGCCCTGATCGGCGACGAGCGCGCGGCCCTGCCGCTCCTGGAGGGGTGTCGCGACGAGCGGCTGCGGCGCCTCTGTCTCCAGGGGGTCCGGTCCATGGGCGAAGGGGGAATGACTGCACTTCTCGCGGCCTTCTCCGACGCTGACGATGAGGAAAAAACCTTTATCATACACCTTTGGGGTGAGATGGGTTTTGGCGGGGCGGCGCCATACCTTGGCGCGGCCATGGCGAGCAGCCGTTACACAGTTCGCCGTGCCGCAGTGGTGGCAGCCGGCAAGATCGGCCTGACCGGGCTTCTGGATCAGATCGGCGCGCTGCTCGACGACAGCGACCCTGACGTACGCGAGGGGGCCGTCGATGCCCTCGTGCGACTTGCCCCCACCGGCCGTGAGAAGGTGGCTGCCGTTGCGCGGATGCTCGCCGCCTCGCCGTCTCCCGATGGCAGACGCGATGCCGCACGGCTCTATGCGGCTCTCTCTGATCCGGAGCGCCTCGCCCTTATGGTGAAGGATGAGAGCGCGCTTGTGAGACGAAGTGCCGTGGCCGCTCTGGCAGGGCTGCGACTTCCCGAGTGCCTCGGAAATCTGGCCATGGCACTGGTGGATGAGGACCCCGATGTACGGATCGCCGCAGCCACGGGAATCGGCGAGATACAAGGCGAGGGGGGGGTGGAACCCCTCGTTCTCTCGCTCAATGACGAAGACCCGTGGGTCCGGTGCGCTGCCCTCAGGAGTCTTGGCAAGATCGGCGGGGAAAGGGTGCTTGATGCCATCGAGGATCTGTTGGGCAAGGCCGATGGGGTTGTCTTGATCACCGCTCTCGAAACGCTCGCGGGTTTTGGGGGCGACCGGGCATTGCTGCTTGTGCGAAGGGGACTTGAGAGCGACGACGAGGAGGTGGTCAAGGGGGCCATCGACATCCTCTCCCACAGCGGCTCCGCCTGGATCGGCGAGTACCGGGAACGGCTTCTCCGGCACCCCCACTGGGACGTGCGATGTACCACTGTCCGTGCCATGGCGCATCTTCTCGGTGAAGAAGCGGCTGTGCACCTGCGCAAGGCCCTCGAAACCGAGCAGGACGAGCTGGTGCGGGGTGAAATTCGGGATCTTCTCGGAAGGTGGCAGTAATGTTCGGTGTGGAGCCCGAAATACCGCTGTCCGATGAGGAGTTCCGTCTGATACGGGACCTCATCTACAGCCATTGTGGCCTCTACTTTGACAGCGATGCCACCTATCTCCTGGAAAAGCGTCTCGCCAAGCGGCTTCAGCTTCACCAGCTCTCGGGCTTCAAGGACTATTACCACTTCCTCAAGTACAACCGGAAGAAGGACCAGGAACTTTCGGATATCATGGATATCCTTACCACCAACGAGACCTACTTCTTCCGTGAAGCATTCCAGCTCAAGGCATTCACCGAGGAAATCATACCCTCTCTACGCGAGATGAAGCTGAAAAGCGGCGACCGGACCCTCCGCATCTGGAGCGCCGGCTGCTCCAGCGGCGAAGAACCCTACACCATTGCCATGCTGCTGCTGGACATGGGTGGTTTTGCCGGCTGGAACGTGGAGATCGTCGGCACCGACATCAGTCAGCGGGTTATCCAGCAGGCCCGCAAGGGTCTCTACGGCAAGTCTTCCTTCCGGGTGACCGACGACAGCTACATCCGTCGCTACTTCACCGAGCAGGACGGCATGTACCGGGTGAACGACAAGGTGCGGGAACTGGTCACCATCAGTCACCTGAACCTGCTCGACGCGAACCGCATCGCGTTCTTGGGACGCATGGATGTCATCTACTGCCGCAATGTCATCATCTACTTCGACCAGGTTGCCCGGCGGAAGGTCATTGATTCCTTTTTCCGGACCCTTCGCGACGGGGGGTACCTGCTTCTGGGACACTCCGAGTCGCTCATGAATATTTCCACGGCATTCACTCTCAAGCATCTTAAGAACGACATGGTTTACCAGAAACCCCTCTCCGGCAGGGTGGGAGGTGGGCCGTGAGGAAGATCAGGGTTGTCGTCATCGACGATTCCGCATTCAACCGGCGGGCCATCATCAGGATGCTCGAAGGGATGCCCGAGGTGGAGGTGGTGGGGTATGCCACCGACGGCGAGGAGGGGATCAGGAAGATCATCGATCTGAAGCCCGACCTGGTGACCCTGGACCTTGAGATGCCGAAGATGGACGGTTTCACCCTCCTGCGCATTATCATGGGGTACTGTCCGACGCCGGTCATCGTCATCAGTGCCAAGAGCGAAGGAGAGAAGGTTTTCAGGGCCCTGGAGCTGGGGGCGGTCGATTTCGTCGCCAAGCCGACCCAGGGGATTTCCGAGGAACTCCTTTCCATCAGCGGCGACATCCAGCAGAAGGTGCGTGGCGTTTTTTCCCTGAACATGGCGGAGATCGTCCGCCGGGAGAAGGGGGCATCTCTGGCGCCCCGCCCCGTTGAGGTAACGAAACCCGCTGCGGCGCCGGCACGCGTAATTTCGTGCCGACTGGATGTGGTGGCCATCGGTTCCTCCACCGGCGGACCGCCCGCTCTCCAGCGGATCCTCTCCTCCTTCCGGGAAGCTCTTCCCCTGGCCGTTGTGATTTCCCAGCACATGCCGGCCGGCTTTACGCGGACCTTTGCCGAGCGTCTCAACCGGCTCTCCGTTTTCGAGGTCAAGGAGGCATCGGACGGCGACCCGGTGAGGCCGGGGAGGGTGCTGATCGCCCCCGGTGGTCATAACATGGTGTTCGAGAGGCGCAATGACTCCATCGTTACGCGGATTCTGAAGCCGGCTGCCGAGGACCGCTACACCCCTTCGGTTGATGCCATGCTCGCCTCCTGTGCCGATGTATTTGGTCCGCGAACCCTGGGGGTGGTGCTTACCGGCATGGGGAACGACGGAAGCCGGGGAGTGAGGGCCGTCAAGGGAGTGGGGGGGCAGGTCCTTGCCGAGGCTGAGGATTCTGCCGTAGTCTTCGGCATGCCGAAGGAGGCGATTGCCACGGGGGTGGTTGACAAGATTGTCCCCCTCGATCGTATGGCGCGGGAAATCCGCCTGCGCTGCGGAGTTGCCACCGACCTTGAATATTAGAAACAGACACGCCGCTCCATGGGTGGACGGCGCCGGGAGCCAGTCATATGTCGATGGACGACAAGGTCGATGATAAAGGGATTCAGGTGCGGGCCGACGAATTCCTCCAGATGTTCAAGAAGGGGGCGGAATTCACTCAGGATCTCCTCAAGGAGAACGAACGGCTCCGCTACCGGATTTTCCAGCTGGAGGAGGAGCTTCGCGAAGGCGGCTTCTTGTCCTCCCTTTCCGAGGAGAACCGGCAGCTTGTCGCCCGCATCGAGGAGCTGGAGCGGGAGAAGGACGAGATCCTCGGCCGCATCCGGCACATCGAGGCAGAGAACAACGACTTCGCCACCCGCTACGTGGAGATTGAGGAAGAGAACAACAATCTCGCCAACCTCTACATTGCCAGCTACCAACTGCACTCTATTCTGGACTTCGATGATGTTCTCAAGGTCATCACCGAGATCATCATCAACCTGATCGGGGCCGAGGAATTCGCCGTCATGCTCACCGACGAGAAGACCGGCCTGCTGGGTGCCGCGGCCTCCGAGGGGGTTCCCCTCCATGAGTTGCCGAAGGTCCGGCCCGGAGAGGGGACAATCGGCACCATCGCCAGCACCGGAGAAAGTTTTTTTTTCGAGGACCCGGCGGGATACGTGCGTGATCTGCGGAACCCCATGGTCTGCATACCTCTCAAGATCAAGGAGCATGTGATCGGAGTCATCGTCATCTACAAACTTTTGGTCCAGAAGAAGGCCTTTGCGCCGGTGGACTACGAGCTGTTCACGCTCCTTGCCGGTCACGCGGCAACCGCCATTTTCAGCTCCAGGCTCTACTCGGATTCGGAGCGCAAGCTCTCAACCATGCAAGGGTTCATCAATCTGCTGACGAAGTAGCTTCCTGCACCGGAGGTCCATGACCATGGCCGATAAGAAAATTCTTATCGTCGAAGATTCGCCCACCATGCGGCAGCTCATCGCCTTCACCCTGCGGCGGCTTCCCAATGTTGCACTGGTGGAGGCGTCCGACGGTGTCGACGCACTGAGAAAGCTCGGCGGCGAGATGTTCGATCTGATCTTTACCGATATCAATATGCCGATCATGGATGGTCTGAAGCTCGTGAGCCTTGTCCGCAACGACCCCGCGTTCAGGCACATTCCCATCGTCATCATCACCACCGAGGGGGCGGCCGAGGATCGGCAGCGGGGCCTTGCACTCGGGGCCAACGACTACCTCACGAAACCGATTCAGGCCGGTAAAATTCTTGCCGTGGCAAGGGAATTGCTTGAAATCCCCTAGTCCGTCCCCAACGGAAACATTCTCATTGTTGACATTTCCCGGAGTTCCCGTGAAACGCTTGCTCATCCCCGCCATGCTGCTCCTCTTCCTGCCGGTGCTCCTCTTTGCCCGGGATTACCGGGTGGTTACCTATAAAACAGAAACCGCCGGCACCATTGACTTCAACCACCCCGTCCACCTGAAGGCACTGGGGAACAACTGCACCCTCTGCCACAATACCCTGTTCGCGATCGGCACCAAGGCGGCACCGGTCACCATGAAGGAGATGGAGGGTGGCAAGTCGTGCGGCGCATGCCATACCGGGAAACGGGCTTTTGCCCTCGCCGAGTGCACCCGCTGCCACGTCACGAAGGAGGTGCCGGTCGACATCCCCAATTTCGGCGCCGTGGTTTTCAGCCATAAATTCCACCTGGGTCTCGGCGCCTACGGCTGCGCCGACTGTCACAACGCCCTCTTTGGGGCGCGCACCGACAACCCCCACGTCACCATGAAGGAGATGGAGCAGGGGAGATCGTGCGGCGCCTGCCACGACGGGAATACCGCTTTCAGCGCTAAAGGTGACTGCACCAAGTGTCACACGGTCCGGGACATCCCCTTCGCCGCCGACGCCACCTTCAGCCATACCGCTCACCTGGGGTTCGGCCATGTCTGCGGCGACTGTCACAGCAGGCTTTTTGTGGCCGGGCCCAAAAGCAAGCGCTACACCATGCAGGAGATGGAGGCCCAGCAGTCGTGCGGCGGTTGCCACAACGGCAGCACAGCCTTTTCGGTCAAAGGAGACTGCGGCCGGTGTCACACGGCCGTCAAGGAGGTCACGTTCGAGAAAAGCGAGGCCTTGTTCAGCCACAAGATCCATACCGCTCTTTTGGCGTGCGGCAGCTGCCACAGCGGCATCTTTGTGGGCGGAGTCAACAGCCGGCGCTACACCATGGCCGAGATGGAGAAGGGGCTCTCCTGCGGGGTCTGCCACGAGGACAAGACCGTGTTCGGTGTTCGCGGCAACTGTGACCGATGCCACGTAAAGACGAAGGATGTCAGTTTCAAGACGGGAGCTGCGGGCATAGTAATCTTCAGCCACGGTTCCCACAAGCAGATGTACGGCTGCGGCGACTGCCACAACGGCATCTTTACCGCCGGTGCCGAGCGCAAGAGCTTCACCATGGCCCAGATGGGGCAGGGGAAGTCGTGCGGCGCCTGCCACGATGGCAAGACCGCCTTTGCCGCCACCGCCGCCGCCAACTGCGGCACCTGCCATCCCTTGCGGGATGTGATGCTTCCCCACGATGCCCGCTTTCCCCACGTGAAGCACCTGGAATCCCTGACCTGCAGTGACTGCCACAATGGGCTCTTCCTCCCCGGTCTGGGCAATCGGCGCTGGACCATGGCCCAGATGGAGCAGGGGAACTCATGCGGTGCCTGTCATGACGGTTCGAGCGCTTTCACCGTCAAGGGGTCGTGCGGCCGATGCCACACATCGACCGCCGAAGTGGCGATTCCGGTTCCCCAGACGGGCGTAACCCGCTTCAGCCATACGTTTCACACCGGCCTGCATGCCTGCAGCGATTGCCACAACGGGATCTTCGGCGCCGGCGCGTCGGCCAGGCGCCACACCATGGCCGACATGGAGAAAGGCGGCTCGTGCGGCGCCTGCCACGACGGCAAGAGCGCCTTTGCCGTGAAGGAAAACTGCACCAAGTGCCACCCGGTGAAGGAGATCGCTTTCAAGGAATCTGGCGCGCGCTTCAGTCATACCTTCCATCTCAATGCCTATGGCTGCACCGACTGCCACGATGCCCTCTTCAAGCCGAGTGCCGACAACCGTCGCTGGACCATGGATGAGATGGGACGGGGGAACTCCTGTGGGGCGTGCCATGAGGGTAAAAGCGCCTTCAGCGTTGCCGGCGACTGCGAGAAGTGCCATCCGGCGACCAAGGGGGTCAAGTACGAACTCCCCGGCGATGTAGGGAGTGTCCTCTTCAGCCACAAGGCCCACTCCGCCAAGGGATACGGTTGCGTCGACTGCCACAGCAAGATCATTGTGGCCGGTGCCGTGAGGAAGTCCCACACCATGAAAGAGATGGAACAGGGGAAATCATGCGGCGCCTGCCACGGCTTCAGCATGGCCTTCAGCGTCAAGGATCCCATCCACTGTGACAAGTGTCACCAGAGGCTTTACTGATACGGCTCTGACCCCTTTCCCACCCCCCGCCGGCCCTGTGAACATATTTGCATGGCCGGCGTTTTTGTGCTAATAACAAACCCTTAGTTTTGATCCCCTTGACCCACCAGCCGGAGGTAGCACGCCGTGGAAGAGAAATACATCCCCCGAAACGTCGAAGAGAAGTGGCAGAAAATCTGGGAGGAGAACAAGACCTACAAGGTCACCGAAGACCCTGCCAAGCCCAAGTACTACCTCCTTGAGATGTTTCCCTATCCGTCGGGCCGCATCCACATGGGGCACGTGCGCAACTACTCCATCGGCGACGTGGTGGGACGTTTCAAGCGACTGCGCGGTTTCAACGTGCTCCACCCCATGGGGTGGGACGCATTCGGCATGCCGGCCGAGAACGCCGCCATCCAGAACAAGAGTCATCCGGCCAAGTGGACCTACGAAAACATCGCCTACATGCGGAGCCAGCTCAAGAAGATGGGGCTCTCCTACGACTGGGACCGGGAACTGGCCACCTGCGACGTGGAGTACTACAAGTGGGAGCAGAAGATGTTCCTGGAGATGTACGAGAAGGGGCTCGCCTACAAGAAGACCTCCTATGTCAACTGGTGCCCTAAGTGCGAAACGGTTCTCGCCAACGAGCAGGTGGAGGACGGGGCCTGCTGGCGCTGCGACAGTGAGGTGAAGCAGAAGGAGCTGGAGCAGTGGTTCTTCCGGATCACCGACTACGCCGAGGAACTTCTGGAGAACACAGGGAACCTCCCCGGCTGGCCCGAACGGGTGCTGACCATGCAGCGCAACTGGATCGGCAAGAGCTTCGGCTGCGAGATCGACTTTCCTGTGGAGGGACACCTCTCGAAGGTCAGGGTCTTCACCACCCGCCAGGATACCCTCTATGGCGCCACCTTCATGTCTTTGGCCCCTGAGCACCCCATGGCCCTGGAGCTGACCACGCCCGACCGTCTGGCCGAGGTTGAGGCCTTTATCGACACGGTCAAGAAGACAGACAAAATCAGGCGGACCGCCGAGGATTTCGAGAAGGAAGGGGTTTTCACCGGCTCATACTGCATCAACCCGGTGACCAACCGCCGGATGCCGGTCTACCTCGCCAACTTCGTCCTCCTGGACTACGGCACCGGCGCGGTCATGGCCGTGCCGACCCATGACCAGCGCGACTTCGAGTTCGCGAAAAAATACGACCTGCCGCTCCAGGTAGTCATCCAGCCGGAAGGGGAGACCCTCGATCCCGCCGCCATGACCGCCGCCTACACCGAAGTGGGAACCATGGCCAACTCGGGTCCCTTTGACGGGCTGCGGAGCGACGAGGCCAAGGAAAAGATCGCCGACTACCTGGCACAGGAGGGGATCGGCACAAAGACCGTGAACTTCCGGCTGCGGGACTGGGGCATCTCCCGCCAGCGCTACTGGGGGAACCCAATCCCGGTCATCTACTGTGACATTTGCGGCGTGGTGCCGGTGCCGGAAAAGAACCTGCCGGTGGTGCTCCCCATGGACGTGGAGTTCACGGGCGAGGGGGGGAGCCCCCTCAAAAAGCTCGATTCCTTCGTGAATGTCCCCTGTCCCCAGTGCGGCCAGATGGCCTGCCGGGAGACTGATACCATGGACACCTTCGTCCAGTCCTCCTGGTACTTCCTCCGCTACTGCTCTCCCGACTTCGCCTCCGGTCCCATCGACAAGGCCCGGGCAGCGTACTGGATGTCGGTGGACCAGTATATCGGCGGCATCGAGCACGCGGTGCTCCACCTCCTCTACGCCCGCTTCTTCACCAAGGCCTTGCGGGATATGGGGTATGTGACCGTGGACGAGCCGTTCACGAACCTCCTTACCCAGGGGATGGTTATCAAGGATGGCGCCAAGATGAGCAAGTCCAAGGGGAACGTGGTCGATCCCGACGCCCTTATCAACCGGTACGGGGCCGACACGGCGCGGCTTTTCTCTCTCTTCGCGGCGCCACCGGAGAAGGACCTGGACTGGAGTGATCAGGGGGTCGAGGGAAGCTTCCGTTTCCTTAACCGGGTCTGGCGCCTGGTCTGCGACCTGCAGCCCTTCGTCGGCAAGGTCGGCGCCGTGGATGCTACCTCCCTCTCCGACGAGGCCCGGGTACTTCGTCGCACCGTCCACAAGACGATCCGCAAGGTGACCGACGACATCGACGAGCGTTTTCACTTCAACACCGCCATCGCAGCGATCATGGAGCTCGTGAACGCCATCTACGCCTTTGAACCGAAGAACGCGCCGGGAAACGGTCCGGTCCTCACGGAGGCCATCGAGAGCGTCGTTCTTATGCTCTCTCCCTTCGTTCCCCATGTGGCGGAAGAGCTCTGGGAGTCACTTGGTCACAAGGGGGGTGTGGAGGCGGCCGGCTGGCCCTCCTTTGATCCGGCAGCCGCCGTGGACGAAGAGTTCCTCATCGTTGTCCAGGTGAACGGCAAGCTCCGTGGCAAGGTGACAATCGCCGTCGATGCCACTGAAGAGCAGGTCAAGGCCGCCGCCTTTGCCGACGAGAAGGTGAAGCCGTGGCTTGAAGGGAAGCAGCTCCGGAAGGCGATCTACGTTCCGGGAAAGCTTCTCAACATCGTGGTGGGGTGACGGGCAGATGCCGTCCATGAAGGGGAAAATAGTGCGTCTCGTGGCGACAGTTCTGAGCATGCTGGTCGTTGCCGGGTGCGGCTATCATGTCATGAAGCCGGCGAGGGGCGGGGCGGGTCCCGACGGAAAGACTCTTGAGGTCTCCATCTTCGCCAACCGGAGCTTCCGGCCGAACATTGAGGCGACCCTTACCGACATCATTGTGGATGAGTTGGTGAAGAGGGAAGGCACCCGACTGGTGGAATCCGGAGGAGAGCTCATTCTTTCGGGAGCAGTCCTCTCTTACGGCACCTCGGCCGTCTCCTATACCGCCATCGATGAGGTGAAGGAATACCGGGCCACCGTTACGTCGGAGATTACGCTGCGCAAGAGCGGTACCGGCCAGGTGGTCTGGAAGGGGACCCTGACGTCCACCCAGGACTTCCCTGCCCAAGACGACCTGGTTGTTCAGCAGAACAGTGAAGAGGCTGCCATCCGCGAGATCTGCCGCAAGCTGGCGCGAGAAGTCTATATTCATCTCACCGAGGATTTTTGATTTTCAAGAATTCCGGATTCTGGCTCTTTCAAACCCATGAAAATCGACGAATTCCATAAAGCCATAGCACGGGGGGAGATTTCCCCCCTTTATTATTTCCATGGCGACGAGCCGTACCTGATGGAGCGGGCGGTGAAGCGGCTCATGGAGTTCGTTGTGGCCCCGGATTTCCGCGACTTCAATCTGGACGTCTTCTACGGCAACGAGTGCAAGGGGGATGAGGTTGCCTCGGTGGCCCAAACTCTCCCCATGTTTGCGGAACGGCGGATGGTGCTTGTGAAGCGTGCCGGTGACCTCTCGCAAGCCGCCCTGGAGATTCTCGCCTCCTGTATCGCCGACCCACCCCCCACCACCTGTCTCGTCTTCGTGGGTGAGAAGCTGGACCAGCGGAAGAAGTTCTTCCTGGAGATGAAAAAGAAGGGGGAGCTTGTGGAGTGCAAGCGCCCCTACGAGAACCAGCTCGGCGCCTTCATCCGCGAGGAGGCTCGGGGGCTCGGCAAGCGTGTGGAACTGGCTGCGGCGGACATGCTCGTCTACCTTGTGGGGAACAATCTGGGCGAGCTGACGACCCAATTGGAAAAGGTCGCTCTGTTCGTGGGGCAGCGGGAGACAATTTCGGTGGAAGATGTGCGCGGAATCGTCTCCGACACGAAGGTTGAGAGCGTCTTCGATCTCACCAATGCCCTCGGCGAGCGGGATCTGGGAAAGGCACTCCGAAGCCTTGCCACCATCCTAAGGGACGGCGAAGCACCGCTCATGCTCCTTGCCATGATCGCGCGGCACTTTCGGCAGCTCTGGCGGGTGCGGGACCTGATGGCACAGAAGACTCCGCAGCAGGATATGTCCCGGCTCTCCGGGGTGAACCCCTATTTCCTCAAGGGGGTCATGGCGCAGGCGCGAAACTTTACTGCTGCCGAACTGAGAAAGGTGTTCGAGAACCTCTACGCAACTGATCTGGCTTTGAAGGGAGGGGGGGCAAAGCGGCCAGCCCTCACCGTGGAGAGGCTTGTGATGGACGTGTGTGGAATTGGACCCAAGTAGAAAGACATCCGCGGGGGGATTTGCTTTATCCTGAAGGTCGTTTTCCGTTTACTGTTTAACAGAAAAAGGGACCCCCAATCGGGAGTCCCTTTTCATTTCGCAAGGGGTAAGAACGTTTAGCCGAGAGTGTTCACCAGCTTGGTAAGACGGGAGACGTTCCGGGAAGCGGCATTGGCGTGGATGATCCCCTTGGTGGCCGCCTTGTCGATCACCGGAATTGCAGCCTGGAGGGCCTCCTTGGCCTTGGCCGGGTCTTTTGCCTCGACAGCCTCACGCACATTCTTTATGAAAGTCCGCAGACCGGAGCGGATGGACTTGTTTCTGAGCTGCTTCTTTTTATTCTGCTTGATCCTTTTCAGGGCCGACTTGTGATGTGCCAAACTGCACCTCCGTATGGGTTACGAGTGAATTCGAGTAGTTTTGAAAGTCAATTAACTACCATTGAAGCGCTTGGCAAGTCAAGTTAAAAATGTCCTGCGTCAGAGTGGGAACAGAGGTCAAAAAAGTGGGGTGGAATGACCACCCCCCATTGACATTGAAGGAGAAGGCAGAGGGTTTACCATTCTTCCCGCTGTTTCTTGGCCATGTATTCGAAGTAAACTTCGGGATTCGTGAGCTTGTTTATCTCTTCGGCGCTGTAGCCGAGGTTTTGGAAGTTCAAGACGCCGTTGGGTGCATGGCAGTTGTTACAGGTGAGCGCCTTAGCCTTCGTCACCAGGTGGTTGCTGCCGAAGTAGACAGTCTGCCAGCCGGGAACCGGCTCGTAATCCTTGATACCCATGATATTGGCTGCGGAGGTCACGCCGGCCAGGGTGTTGCCGGTAGACATGGGCGGAGCGAAGTCCATGGCCAGGAGCTGCCCGTCCTTCTTGTTGAAGTAGCCCTTCCCCTGGAAGATCTTGAAGGGGTAGATCCTGCTCTTGCTATCCTTGCGGTCACCCTTGGGGCCGATGAAGTCGGGGCGGTTTGCCACGGTCTTGTTGTACCAGGCATAGACCGGCACCGTCTCGTTGGCTTCTCTGCGCAGGGTTGTCGGCTCGTAGTAGCCGTTGGAGAGTTTTTCCCACACCGTGAAGTCTTTGGCGAAGGAGCCGCCGGTTCTGGTCACATGGCAGGTTTGGCAGGCGATGCGGGCCGTGTGCCGGTTGTAGGCCTCTTCCTTGTGGGGCTTCTCCGTGTGACAGTCGGTGCAGGAGAGGCGCAGGCCGTCGTGGGCCCAGTTGTTGGGGTCGAAACCGGTCGGGATCCGGTGCTTGTCGGCCTTGTGGCAATCGACGCAGACCATCCCCTTGGCGGCATGGACGTCGTTCTCCGCGGTGAAGGCGAAGCCGCGCTTCACGTAGACACCGCCCCCCGCCGCTTCGTGACAGGTCATGCAGTTCTTGACCGTTGGCTTTGCGATGGAGAGGGCCGCCTTGGTGCTCCGGTCCTGACCGAGGATTACGTTGCCCTGGTCATCTTTATAGGGCGCACGCTTGCTGAAGTCGTAGTCCTGCGAGTGGCAGACGAGACAGTCAATAGCGGCTTCGGCAGCGGGGCCGGTGCTCCCCACGTCGGAGAGGTGATTGCCGGGGTGACAGCTGTTGCAGCCCGAGAACTTGGTCGCTTTGGCGTCGGGTGCTTTGGGAATCTCCTTGAGGTTGTTGACGATGTCGTTGCCGTTGCACATGGTGTAAATGCGGTTCTTCATCCCGTATTCCTGCTTCGGGTCGATGTTTTCCACATTGTCTACCTTGGATGCATGGGTCCAGTGGACAGTTTTCAGGAATTGTTTCGCTGTGCCGGCGTGGCAGACTTCGCAGGTCTCCGGCCCCTTGTAGCCATTCTTTTCGATGTATCCCTTCCCGGAATGTTCCTTGGCCTCGACCGCCGCCGTTGCCAGCAGGCCTGCAAGCAGGGTGCTGAGGAGAACTTTCGTGCTCATGGGGACCTCTCTTCTAAGAATAATGTGTGATGATCTGAATTATTTAGAAATATGCATAGATAATATATCTAAATAATTGGATATCGCGTGCAAGAAAATTGCAGCCACATCATCAAGGGCTGCAATCGACAGATTTATTCAGTTAAGAGAAAAACTCAGCAGCCGGCGGTTTTCCTGAAGAGCTTGCTGGTGTTCTTTCCGCCTTCGTTGTCGTACTTGCAGCGGATTTCATCGCCGTCCTTTATCCGCTTGTCCTTGAACTTGTCGAGGGTGAGGTCGTCGGTGACGGTGATCACCACGTTCTTGCCGGTTTTGTTGTCCTTGAGCGTGACTACTGCTTCTTTGGGGCTCTTTATCTCGATTTTTTCGATCACTCCGATCATCTTCACTTCTTCGGCGCTAGCCACACCGCTGAAGCTGATGATGCTCATGGTGAGGAGTGCGAGAGCCATTACTACCGATACCGCCTTTTTCATTTTCCTTCTCCTTTTGGTTGTGTGTCGGCATCGATGCCGTCACGGTGTTCGAACTTCCTTTCTGAGCGTTTACGGAAGTTGGGGGGGCTTGCGCCCCCCGTGGGTGATCGTTCTAGAAGTGTACCTCGAATGATGCATACAGATCCTGGGCTTGTTTCATGGGAGCGGTCATCTGTGGCATGCCGGCGTTGGGCAGATCGCCGATCTTGACCGGTGCGCCGAGCCAGCTGTTGCTGCCGGTGTAGTCGAAGTCGTAATACTGGTACCCGACCTTGAAGAATACTTTGCTGAGATAGGAGGAGATCGGCGTGAATTTCAGCTCCTGGATAACGTACGCCTCGTAGACGTCGCCACGCGTCCCGACCTTGCTGGTCCACATGTCATCGGCGGCCGGAGCGAAGGTGATCCAGTTCTTGGAGCCGTGGTTGTACTCCAGGCCGATCTTCGTTCCGGTTGATTCGATATCGTAGCGGCCCCCGGCGTAGACTGCCCATCCAGAGGTTGACTTGACATCATTGGCGTCGGACAGAAGGGCGTAGGTGCCCATCAAAGTGTCACCACTGGGATGGGTCTTGCTGAGGGCACCATTGACAAACCAGTTCAGGGAGCCGGGGCCAACATTTTTTACCTTGCCCAGAAACGAGAGACCATACCAGTCGATGTCGCCGATGTTGGCGGTCGGTTCAAGACCTACGTACGGACCGGTGAGCATTACCGGGGCGTTGAAGATGTCCATTCCCCGGTTGTACTGGAACTCGGCATGGAATGCATCGGTGTCGTAGGGGACGATGTTGATGCCGATCATGTCGGTGTCTTTGAGGCTGTTGTTATTGCTTTCCTGAATGCCGCTCTCGAAACCGCGGCCATAGCAGAGCTTCATATACGCGCCCGGTAGGGACTCGATGTCCGGCGCCCATCCAAGGGTGCCACCATCAAAGGCATAGTCCACCAGAAGCTGCGGGACGCCGGAGTTGCCGGGGCGTTCCTGGTTCTGCTTCAGGTGCGCCGGGATGCCGCCGGTGGAGGGGCGGCGGCCCACCGAGAACCAGATGGGCTGATCCATGATGTTGCTCCAGGTGGCATAGACCCGGTCGACCGACAGCTTGCTGTCGCCGGGGACATGGCCGACGGTGCCGTCGAAGGCGCCGGCCCGGTCGAATGAATAGGCAGAGTTTCCCTGTAGGGCTGCGTCGTCTTGGGCGCCGGTTACCTTGTACATGAGAAGACGGGCTGTGACGCTCACGTTCTGGGTGGCCTTGGCCTTGAGATTTATGCCGAACCGGTTCGTGAAGAGGGAGCTGTCTTTGACGGACTTACCGTCAACCAGCATTGCCCCTCCCTGGCCGTCAGGCGCAAAATGGGCAGCCGTGCGCCCGGTAAGGTAGTCATAGCGGAACCGGTAATCCCCGCCGAGGGTCAGCCAGCGGCCTATCGACTTCTCCTCAACCTTCTCAACCTTGCGGTCCGTGTCCTTCATCTGCTGTTTGAGAGCCTCCAGCTCTTTCTCCAGAACCTCCATCTTCTTCTGCAGGTCCTGGTCGGCTGCCAGGGCCGTGAGTGGCTGGCAGAGTCCGACGAGCAGTGCTCCTGCCAGAACCTTCCGGGCTGTGCGTTTCATGCGTTCTCCTTTCCTGGGTGTGTTGTAACCGCATTTGCATTGCGTGAAGCCGGTCTTTGCGTTGGCCGTCAATTAATGCGTGAATTACTCTCTCTTATCGGTAAGAGGGTGAGGAGCTTGAGTTGTATACAAATTTATTTAGGTTAATGTTTGCATATGCCAGCATATGTATAAGTAGATTAGCAACATTGGTGCCAATTATGTATTTATATAAATTTATAGATAGTTGCATATATAGGGGGGCTGCTCAGTCAGCCATATGACATTTTTGGAGGGGTCGGACCGACATTTTTCGGCAGCGCCCTGAATATGTTCACTGGTATCGTATACGGCAATTACGCAGTTGACGGGGCGCAGCCTAATCTCGTAATATCTATCGAATTATTCGTAGGAAAGAGGAACCGTGACAGGCGAAAAACTTCTGTATATTGAAACCTTTGGTTGCCAGATGAATGTGAGTGATTCCGAGAAGGTGGCGGCGCTTCTGAAGGGGGAAGGGTATTCGCCAACCCCCGATTCATCGGAGGCGGACCTGATCATTCTCAATACGTGCAGCGTGCGGGCAAAGGCCGAGCACAAGGTCTACAGCTATCTGGGACGTTTCAAGGGGCTCAAGCGGGAGAAGCCGTTTCTCCTGGGCGTGGGCGGTTGTGTGGCCCAGCAGGAGGGGGAGCGGCTCCTGAAGAGGGTGCCGTGGCTCGATCTCGTCTTCGGCACCCACAACCTGCACCTCCTGCCCGAAATGGTCCGGGCGGCGGAGCGGGGTGAGCGCCGCGCGGCGGTGGAATTCATCGACAACGAGACCCGGCTCGACCTCTTTCCCCAGGTGGACAAAGGAGGGAGTGTAACCCGGTTCGTGACGGTCATGCAGGGGTGCGACAATTTCTGCTCCTACTGCATTGTCCCCTACGTGCGGGGAAGGGAGATCAGCCGCCGCTCCGCCGAGATCGTCGAGGAGATTCGCAACGCCGTGGCCGGAGGCGTGCGGGAGGTGACGCTCCTGGGCCAGAACGTCAACTCCTACGGCCTGAAAACGCCGGGAGAGCTCACCTTTGCGGGGCTTTTGAGGGAAATATCGGCCATCGACGGCCTTGAGCGGATCCGCTTCACCACCTCCCATCCGAAGGATATCTCGCCGGAGCTCATCGCCTGTTTTGCCGAACTGCCGAAGCTCTGCGGCCACATCCACCTCCCGGCCCAATCGGGGAGCGACGGGATCCTGGCGCGCATGAACCGGGGGTACTCGCGGCAGGAGTATCTGGAAAAGGTGGCTGCGCTCAAGGCGGCCCGCACCGGCATCCTGATTACCGGCGACATCATCGTCGGGTTCCCCGGCGAGACGGAGGATGATTTTCTCCAGACCCTCTCCCTCATGGAGGAGGTCCGGTACTCCGATATTTTCTCGTTCGCCTATTCACCCCGTCCCGAGACCACGGCGGCGGGCCTTGCCGACAGGGTCACCCGCAAGGAGACTCAGGAGCGGCTCGACCGGGTCCAGGGCCTCCAGCGGGACATGACCATCGAGCGGCATGAGAGTTTTGTCGGTACCCGCCAAACGGTGCTTGTGGAAGGGATGAGCAAGCGGGGCGACCAGCTTTACGGCCGCACCGACGGCAACCTGATCGTCAACTTCGCCGCCGACACCTCTCTTATCGGCTCCCTTGTGAAGGTGCGCATCACCCGTGGCTACCCGAATTCGCTCCTGGGCGAACTCGCAACCGGGCAGTAAGGAAACGGAGCATCCATGTACCTGAAGATGAGCATTTACGGTTTCGCCCTCGATTCCATCGCCCAGATGCCGGTCGTCCTCCTGAAGGATGCCGACGAGGCGAACACCATCCCCATCTGGATCAACAGCACCGACGCCCTCTATATCGTGGCAGAGCTCATCCGACACGACGCATCGGCCAAGAGCGACCGCAAGGACCTCCTTTCGGCGCTGCTCGGCCATCTCGATGCCGAGGTGGAAGAGATCGTCATCGAGGATATGAAGGACGGTCTCTTCGACGCTTCGGTGGGGGTCGCGCTGGATGGGGAGACGGTGAAGCTCGACGTGCGCATCTCCGAGGCCCTGGTGCTGGCCCTCAAACACTCCCTGCCGGTCATGGTGGCAGAACACCTGCTCCACAAGATTTCCCTGTGCGATGGCGAGACCGACGAACGCTTCACCGATGCCGATGCACGCCGCTTTGTCGATTTTCTCGAAAACCTCGACCCCGCCGATCTCGGCAAATATCCCATGTGACCAGATGGGGCGGCAGCCCCGTCCCGAAAGATTCAGGAGCCCATACATGCGTCAGGAATCCCTTGATTTTTTCAAGCAGCTGGTGGAAGCGCCGAGTCCCTCCGGCTACGAGCAGCCGGCCCAGCGGGTCTTTCGCGACTACATCGCCCCCTTTGCCGAAGTGACCACCGATGTCATGGGGAACGTCATCGGCCTCATCCGCGGCGAGGGTGAAAACCTTCCGCGGGTTATGATCGTGGGGCACACGGACGAGATCGGTTTCCAGGTGAAGTACCTGGACGACAACGGCTTCATCTTCTTTGCCCCCATCGGCGGGGTGGATGCCCACCTGACGCCTGGGAAGCGGGTCCGCATCCACACGGCCAAGGGAGAGGTGACGGGGGTCATCGGCAAGAAGCCGATCCATCTCATGGACGAGGAGGACCGGAAGAAGGTGGTGCGTCTCGACGCCCAGTACATCGACATCGGCGCCGCCGACAAGAAGGAGGCCCAGGAGTACGTGCGGGTCGGCGATCCGGTCACCTTCGCCGCCGGTTTCGAGCGTCTTCTGGGGGACCGTGTTGCCTCCCGGGCCTTCGACGACAAGGCGGGAAGCTTCGTGGTGGCCGAGGTTCTCAGGGCCGTGGCCGAATCGGGGGTGAAGCTCCCGGTGGACCTCTATGGCGTCTCCTCCGTGCAGGAGGAGATCGGGCTTCGCGGCGGCACCACCAGCGCCTACAGCGTTAACCCCCATGTGGGCATCTGCGTGGAGGTGGACTTCGCTACCGACCAGCCTGACGTGGAGAAAAAGCACAACGGCGAGGTGAAGCTCGGCAAAGGGCCGATCCTTCCCCGGGGGGCCAACATCAACCACCCCCTCTTTGATATCCTCTCCTCCACGGCGGAACGGGAGGGTATCGAGGTCCAGTACACCGGCATCCCCCGGGCCACGGGCACCGACGCCAACGTGATGCAGATATCCCGCGGCGGCGTCGCCACGGCCCTGGTGAAGCTGCCGCTCCGTTATATGCACACGCCGGTGGAGGTCCTTTCCCTCTCCGACCTGGAGAACGCCGTTCGACTCATTGTCGCCGCGTTGCCGGGGATGGGGGTAAAAGAGGCTTTTATCCCGCGCTGACGGGCAGGGTTTGCGGCGAAAAGCCGTTTCTCCCGATCCCTGACTTGATTTTCTCTTTGATTTTAACCCCTTTTAACTTGACTCACCTTTTTGCCTCGACTATCTTTTCCGGTTAATACTTGAGACCCACCACAAAGGAGTCCGCGATGTTAGACGAAACGATTCAGGAAGGCCTGACCTTTGACGACGTCCTTCTCGTCCCTGCCCATTCCCAGATTCTCCCCCGCGATGTCTCCCTCAACACCCGCCTGACCAGGAACATTCACCTCAACATTCCGCTTGTCTCCGCCGCCATGGACACGGTCACCGAGGCGCGTACCGCCATCTGCATGGCCCGCGAGGGGGGGATCGGCATCATCCACAAGAACCTCTCCATCGAGGAGCAGGCCATGGAGGTGGACAAGGTCAAGAAGAGCGAATCGGGCATGATCGTGGACCCCATAACCATGCGCCCCCACCAGAAGATTCACGAGGCCCTGACCATCATGGAGAAGTACCGGATTTCCGGGGTTCCCGTCACCAACGCCAAGGGGAAGCTTGTCGGCATTCTCACTAACCGTGACCTCCGTTTCGAGACCAACCTGGACCTTCCCATCTCGGACCGCATGACCAAACGGCGGCTCGTGACCGTGGCGGTGGGCACCACCCTGGAAGAGGCCAAGGAGCACCTGAAGCATACCCGGGTGGAAAAGCTCCTGGTGGTGGACGACGAGAAGAACCTCAAGGGTCTCATCACGATTAAGGATATCGAGAAGGTGAGAAAGTACCCCCATGCCTGCAAGGACGCCTTGGGGCGCCTTCGGGTCGGCGCCGCCGTCGGCCCCACCACCGACATGGAGGCCCGGGTTGATGCCCTGGTGAAGGCCGGGGTTGACGTCATCGCCATCGACACGGCCCATGGCCACTCCCAGGGGGTGCTGGACGCCATTCGTGCCATCAAGGCTGCGTTCCCGGGGGTTGAACTCCTCGCCGGCAATATCGCCACTGCCGAGGCTGCCGAGGCACTCATCAAGGCCGGGGTCGACGCCATCAAGGTGGGGATCGGGCCGGGCTCCATCTGCACCACCCGCGTGGTGGCCGGGGTCGGCGTGCCCCAGATCAGCGCCATTGCCCAGTGCGCCAGGGTTGCCCGCAAGCACGACATCCCCCTCATCGCCGACGGGGGGGTCAAGTACTCCGGCGACGTCACCAAGGCAGTTGCCGCCGGGGCCGACGTCATCATGATCGGCTCGCTCTTCGCCGGCACCGAGGAGTCCCCCGGCGACACCATCCTCTACCAGGGCCGGGCCTACAAGAGCTACCGCGGCATGGGCTCCATCGGCGCCATGAAGCAGGGGAGCAAAGACCGCTACTTCCAGTCCGACGTGGAGAGCGAGGTGAAGCTTGTTCCCGAAGGGATCGAGGGGATGGTTCCCCTGCGCGGACCGCTCGGCGCCAACGTCCACCAGCTCATGGGAGGTCTCAGGGCAGGCATGGGATACACCGGCTGCCGCACCGTCAGCGAGCTCCAGCAGAAGGGGCACTTCATTCGGATCACCGGCGCGGGGCTCAAGGAATCCCATGTCCACGACGTCATGATCACCAAGGAAGCTCCCAACTACCGGGTTGAGAACGTTCGATGAACAGTGACATCCACAGCGAGAAGATCCTGATCCTGGACTTCGGTTCCCAATACACCCAGCTCATCGCCCGGCGGGTGCGGGAGGCCCATGTCTACTGCGAGCTCCACCCCTTCGACATGGATCTGGCGGCGATCCGCGCCTTTGCCCCGACCGGGATCATCCTCTCCGGCGGTCCCAAGTCGGTCTATGATGAAGGGGCGCCAGCGGTGGAGGAGGCCCTCTTCGAGCTGGGGGTGCCGGTTCTCGGCATCTGCTACGGCATGCAGCTCATGGGCCGCCACTTTGGCGGCGAGGTGGTGCCGGCCGGAAAGCGGGAGTTTGGCCATGCCGACCTCCTGTCCACGGGAGTTCCCGGCCCCCTCTTCGATGGCTTTTTCGTCGAAGGGAAGAGCCCTGTCTGGATGAGTCATGGTGATCATGTCTCCCGGGTTCCCGCCGGCTTCCAGGTGGTGGCGGAGACGGCCAACGCGCCGGTCTGCGCCATCCAGGACGTGGCCCGCAACCTCTACGGCGTCCAGTTCCACCCGGAGGTGAACCACACCCCCCGGGGGGAGATCCTCATCGACACCTTTGTCAGGAAGATCTGCGGCTGCAGCGGCCAGTGGACTCCCGGACACATCATCGATGATGCCGTGAGCCGCATCCGCACCCAGGTGGGGAGCGATCAGGTGATCCTCGGCCTCTCCGGCGGGGTCGACTCGTCGGTGGCTGCGGCCCTCATCCATCGGGCCATCGGCGACCAGCTCACCTGCGTCTTCGTGGACAACGGCCTGCTGCGCCTTGGCGAGGGGGATCAGGTCATGGCTACCTTTGCCGAGAACCTCGGGGTGAAGGTGATCAGGGTGGATGCCGAGGAGCGGTTTCTCTCGGCTCTGGCTGGCGAGAGCGACCCGGAGAAGAAGCGCAAGATTATCGGCAAACTCTTCGTGGATATTTTCGAGGAGGAGTCAGGGAAGATCGCTGACGCCCGCTGGCTTGCCCAGGGGACCATCTACCCCGACGTCATCGAGAGCGCCGGGGCCAAGACCGGCAAGGCCCACAACATCAAGAGCCACCACAACGTGGGAGGGCTTCCCGACTACATGAAGCTGAAGCTCCTGGAGCCCCTGCGGGAGCTCTTCAAGGACGAGGTGCGGGCCATCGGCGAGGAGTTGGGGCTGCCCCACCAGATGGTATGGCGCCATCCGTTCCCGGGGCCGGGGCTGGGGGTCAGGATCCTCGGCGAGGTGAAGAAAGAGTACGCCGAGATCCTGCGCCGGGCCGATGCCATCTACATCGAAGAGCTCTACGCCGCCGGCCACTACGACAAGATCAGCCAGGCCTTCGCCGTCTTTCTGCCGGTGAAGAGCGTCGGGGTCATGGGTGACGGCCGCACCTACGAGTACGTGGTGGCGCTTCGGGCCGTTGAAACCAAGGACTTCATGACCGCCGGCTGGTATCCGCTCCCCTACGAGGACATGGCACGCATCTCGAGCCGGATCATCAACGAGGTGAAGGGGGTCAACAGGGTGGTGTACGACATCTCCAGCAAGCCTCCCGCCACCATCGAGTGGGAATAGATGCACCTCAAAGGGCGCCGGAAACGGCGCTCTTTCTTTTTTCACGCCCATTTCTCTTTTTAGTTGCGCCTGAAAAGTCGGATTAATCTGGTATAATTTCACTAGAGAAATCAAAACCACACCAGGGAAAGGGGGCTTGTGTATGAACATCATCGACTGTGCGCTCAAGATGGAAGAGGAGGCCGCCAACCACTACACGAAACTTGCAGCGGCTTCTTCGGTTGAGGAGCTGAGAAATCTCTTCGGGCTGCTGGCCGCTTCGGAAAAGGAGCACCATGATACCCTCACGGCCATGTTGGGGAATGTTGATCCGGCAAAGGCCGAGTTCAAGGCCCTCGACGAAGCGGCATGCGCCTTCAAGCCGCTGCTCGGCAAGCGTGATCTGGTGGCGGAACTGCTGCGGGATCCGGACGGATACCAGCATGTGGTGAAGGAAGAGGAGGAAAGCATCAAGTTCTACGAGGATCTTGCCGCCAAGGCGGACAACGATGATACCCGCGCGCTGCTGCTGAAACTGGCCAAAGAGGAACGGCGGCACCTGAGCATCGTGGAAAACATCTATTCGTTCGTGGAGGAACCGAGGACCTACTTGGCGTGGGGAGAGTTCAGCAACCTGAAGGAATACTGATCGAACTTTTCCCGATCGCAGCATAAAGCCCGTCCAGTGACGGGCTTTTTTATTGCGGCGGGGCCGGTTAACCCTCTATAGTTAGTCATAGTGATACCGAACCAGGAGACGCCCCGTGTCGCATTCCATCGACCTTATCATCTTCGATCTGGATGGAACCCTTATCGATTCCCTCCCCGATCTTGCTGATGCTACGAACCACATGCTGGCTACCCTTGGCAGGCTCCCCATCGATCAGGACGCTGTGCGCAGGCTCGTGGGACAGGGGGCGCGCCGTCTCGTAGAACGGGCCCTTCCCGGGGCTCCGATGGACGAGATCGTACGCGCACTGGAACTTTTCCTTGATTATAACCACCGGCACATTGCCGTTCGAACCGTCCTCTATCCCGGTGTCACGGAGACCCTCGACGCGCTGAGGGAGCGGGGGATGCGGATGGCGATCATCTCCAACAAGAACGTGGCTCTCTGCCGCGAAGTCCTTTCCGTCCTCGGCACCGAACGCTATTTCGAGGAGATTCTCGGTGCCGATTCGCTGCCGTTTCGCAAGCCGTCGCCCGAGCCAGTCCTGAGGCTTCTGGCCGATTTTGGGGTGGCGCCGGAGCGGGCGGCCATGGTCGGTGACAGCATCAACGACATAGATGCCGGCAAAGGGGCAGGAGTGACGACGGTGGGGTGTACCTGGGGGTACGGCGCACCGGCGGAGCTGGCCGACGCCGATTATCGTGTGGACAGTTTTTGTGAACTAGCCGAGATTCCATTGTTTTGCCGTGAGCGGGTAAGTATATAATGAAGTCTGTAACCACGCATGGATGGACGGGACGCATGCTGTGCGTCGATCTGACGGCACGAGAAAGCTGGCACGAGAAGATTGCGCCGGAATTCCTCCACGCCTACTTGGGCGGGCGGGGGCTTGGAGTGAGGCTCATGCGTGGGCTTCACCGGATCGATCCCTTTGAACCGGAAATGCCCCTTATCTTTGCCGCCGGTCCCCTCTGTGGCACCCCGGCTCCCACCGCGGCCCGGCTTTCGGTTGTGTCGCGCTCGCCCCTTACCGGCACCATCTATGACTGCTCCGCCGGCGGGCGCTTTGCCTGGCGGCTCAAGGCCGCGGGGGTCGATGCCCTGGTGATCACCGGCAAGAGTGCGACTCCCGTCGTCATTGCCGTCACGCCCGCCGGTGCCGAGATTTCCGACGCGCCGCAACTCTGGGGGAAGACGGTCCATGAAACCGTTGCAGCCCTCGGCAACGGGGTGAGCGTGGCCGCCATCGGGCCGGCCGGGGAGCAGGGGGTCCTCTTCGCCAACATCATGATGGGGGAGGGAAACTCGGTGGGGCGGGGTGGGCTCGGCGCGGTCATGGGGGCCAAGGGGCTCAAGGCGGTGGTGGTGAACGGCGACCTTTCCGTGACCATCGCCGACCGGGAGCGGTTCGACAAGGCCCGGCAGGACGTGATGCGGCTCTTCCGCGCCTCGCCCGTGATTTTTGGCGAACTCGGCATCGCCGAATACGGCACGCCGGCTCTGGTGGACCTTATGCGCCAGCGCCGCATGGCACCCACCGACAACTTTCGGCGGACGGTCTTCGAGGAATCGGGAAATTACTCCGGTCCCGCCATCCGGCGTGACTTCCAGGCAAAAAAGGACGGCTGCTACGGCTGCCCCATCCAATGCAAGAAGAGCACCCCCAGCGGCGAGCACCTTCCGGAATACGAGACTGTCTCCCATTTCGGGGGGCTGAACGGCATCGCCAGCCTTGCCGCCATCGTCAAATCCAACACCCTCTGCAATGAGCTGGGCCTGGATACCATCTCCGCCGCCGCCACTCTGTCGGCATGGGGGGAGGCCCGGGGCCGCTTCCCCGATGGTGAGGAAGTGCAGCGGCTTCTGGCCGACATCGCCTTTCGCCGCGGCGACGGCGAACTCCTCTCCCTCGGCTCCCGCCGGGTTGCCGAGGCCCTGGGGCAGCCCGGCCTGTCCATGAGCGTCAAGGGTCTGGAGCTTCCCGCCTATGATCCCCGCGGCGCCTACGGCATGGCGCTTGCCTACTGCACCAGCAACCGGGGCGGCTGCCATCTGCGGGCCTATCCCATCTCCCACGAGATCCTGCGAAAGCCCATTGCCACCAACCGCTTTTCCTTCTCGGGCAAGGCGCGGATCATCGCCATCGCCGAGGACACCAACGCCGCCGTTGATTCCCTGGTTGCCTGCAAGTTCTCGTTTTTCGGTGCCACGCTAGAGGAATACGCCGAACTTCTCTCGGCCACCACGGGTATCGACTACTCTCCCCAGGACCTCAAGGAGATCGGCCGACGGATCTGTCTCACCGAGCGCTTCTACAACTGCGACAATGGCTTCAATGTGGCGGACGACTGCCTGCCGGAGCGTTTCTTTGTCGAGCCCGGCTCCAGCGGAGAGGGTGTGGAGATTCCCCCCCTCGACCGGCCACGGTTCGAGGAGGAGCTGCAGAAGTACTACTGGATTCGGGGGCTCACTCGCGAGGGGACGTTTGCGGATCCGGATTTTCTGCTGAAGCAGCCCTGAGAAAACAGCTATAAGTAGTGCTCGAGAAAACATCTGTATCAAGTTGTTTTATAATGTTTTTCTTGGGCTGATTTTCTTCGTGAATAAACGTGTGTTTAGGTAAGTATATGCGTGAACAGATAGCGGCATACACTAACAAACTCATCACCGACCGTTCGGCCCTGCGGGGGGAGATCGCCATTGCCGCCCAGGACGACACCCTCATCGTCGACGGCAGTACCGCATTGGCGCACTTGGCCGGCGACGTCCTTGCCCGGCTCAGCTGTCTTGGTCTGGTGGCGGCCCGGCCGTCGCTCCCCTTTGCGGATTTTCTGGTGGCCCGGGCATCGCGGGAGGAGTCGTGCATCGTCCCTCGGGACACGGAGACCCGCACCTTTCTCCACGATATCCCGTTTTTGCGACGGGAAGAGCTTGGAAGCGACCCGGTCCCCACCATCGCCCGGCTCCTGGGGAGCCGCAAGGGGGTGGTGGTGGAGGGGGTGGGGATCGTGGCGAGCGGCGCCCTCACCATTGAGCAGGCGTACATCAACTACTCGTCGGTCTTCCATTCGACCTTCGTGAAGTACCTCCAGGATGTCCTCCATGACGGGATCCTGCTGCCGGGAGAGGCGGAGGCCTTTGCCGCGTTCCGCCGTGACTGGCTCCGCCCCCTCTCGGCCGACGGCCTCGCTTTCCGCAACGGCCCCTTCACCGACCCTGCCGTCATCCTCCACGAGATTGCCACGGTGGGCCGCTACACGGTGGAGCGGGGGCTCGTGGACTCCTTCTTCGGCAACATCTCCTGCCGGGCCGGTGATGTCATCTACATCTCCCAGACCGCCGCGAGCCTCGACGCCCTGGCCGGCTGCATCGACCCGGTCCCCATGGACAACTCCTCCACCTTCGGCATCACCGCGTCCAGCGAACTGCTGGCCCACCGCCGCATCTACGAGGCGTCGGGCGCCGCCACGATCCTTCACGGCCATCCCAAATTCGCGGTTGTCATGAGCATGGAGTGCGACGAGGCCGGCTGCACCGTGACCGACTGCTGGAAGGAGTGCGACCGGGTGCGGATGCTGGGTGATGCGCCGGTTGTGGCGGGAGAGATCGGGGCAGGAGGGCTGGCGAAGCGGGTTCCGCCGGTCATAGCAGGGCCTCGCCGGGCGGTGGTTTACGGCCACGGGGTCTTTACGGTGGGAGAGAAGGATTTTGCCGAGGCCTTCCGGGCCATGGTCGAGGTGGAAAACTGGTGCCGTGAGGAATATTTCCGGCGGGTGGAATTGAGGATCAGCTGAAGCGTTTGGGAATCGACAGGGTGAAGGTGGTCCCTTCCGGTTCCCGGCTGGTGAACGCTACTTTTCCCTTCAGGTACCGTTCGCCGAAGAGCTTGACGCTGTAGGTGCCGATCCCCCTCCCGGTGCCGGCCTTGGTGCTGAAGGAACGCTGGAATATCTGGAGCTGGACCTCCTCCGGCATGACCCCCGGGTTGGTGACGCCGAAGATGACCCGGCCGCCGTCGTCGGTGCAGGAAAGGGTAACGGTACCCCCCCGCGGTGTTGCCTCCAGGGCGTTCTTGACGAGGTTTCCGAGGATGCGGCGCAGGATCTGGCCATCGCTTTCGATTGCGCAGTCGACAACACCCCCCATGACCAGTTCACGCCCCGCCGCAATATCGTGGTTCACGTAGAGGGCATGGACTTCCTGCATCAGTTCCCCTATGGGCACCATCCCCAGGTCCGGTTTGAATTCCCCCTTTTCGGCGGCCAGCAGCTTGCGCTGGTGGTTGATCTCCTCGATAAGGCGGCTGGAGAGAAGAACCATCCATTCTTTGTATTCGACTTCCTTTTCAGGGGGGAGTTCGCGGTTCTCGGCGAGCATGGCGGCAATGCCGTGAATGCCGCCGGCCGTGTTGATCACGTCGTGGAAAAAGACCCGTTCGAGGACGTTGCGCCGCTTCTGGTCGCTGATGTCGCGCATGACGCAGACGGTGACCGGAATGCCGTTGACCGTCGCCGGACTAGAGCAGACCTCCAGGTCCAGGGATGTCCCGCCGTTGCGATTGAGGGTAATACGGCATTCGTGGCAGCTCTGGACGAGGGTTTCCTGGCTTTCGAGAATCGACATGACCGCGCCGCAGACGGAACAGTGATTGCCGGTGCCGCAGCCCGCGGGACCCTCGGAGGAAAAGATGCAGCCGAAGGCTTCGCCGGGACGCTTACCCGTGATGGAGTTGATCCCCTGCATCCCGAAGGCGTCCAGCAGCCGTCGGTTGGCCGCAACAACCTGTCGCTCGCGGTTGAGGACGAGGGCGTAGTCGGGGATGGCATCCAGAAGGGACGAGAGGGTGGTATCGAGGAGCACCCGTTGGCGAATTTCCTCAACTTTTGCGCGGGATGCCCGTTCGGCAGGAGCAAAGAAGGTCGCGGCTTCAGTTTGGGGTGCTATCATCGGGCGGTCTCCAATTCGTTAACGTCTTCACAATCTAGCGACATTCGGCGCGGCAGTCAATGCCGTTGAATTTTTCACAACTCGTGCCGGTATTGAGCCGGCCTCTTCCTGTGGTACCCTCAAAGAGGGGTGCTTTCGACGTCCCCCATCATCTTTGCAACGGTGCCCACCCATGAATCCTTTCATCCGCCTCACCGACATCCACAAATGCTACCGCGAGGGGGACCGGGAACGGACCATCTTCCGGGGAGCCGAACTGTCTGTCGAGCCTGGCCAGTGGATCGCCCTCCTGGGGCGAAGCGGTTCGGGCAAGTCGACCCTCCTCAACCTCATCAGCGGCATCGACCTCCCCGACCGGGGCGAGGTGATCGTCGGGGAATCCACCATCAACCGCCTCACGGAACGGGATCGAACCCTCTTCCGGCGTCGGCGCATCGGCTTCGTCTTTCAGTTCTACAATCTGATACCGACCCTGACGGTGCTGGAAAATCTCCTCCTCCCCCTTGAGCTGGCGGGCGAGGTGACGCCGGAGGGAAAGACTCGTGCCCGGGAGCTTCTGGAACGGGTAGGGCTTGCCGACCGGGCCGCCAGCTACCCCGACCGCCTCTCCGGCGGAGAGCAGCAGCGGGTGGCCGTGGTCCGGGCGCTGATTCACCGGCCGGCCCTCGTTCTCGCCGACGAACCCACCGGCAATCTGGACAGCGAGACGGGGCGTCAGGTGCTGGAACTTTTCGACACCCTTGTTCGCGGGGCCGGCGCCACCATGGTCCTCGTGACCCATAGCGCGGAAGTGGCGGAGCGGGCCGACCGGGTGCTCAGCGTCCGGGACGGACTGCTGGTGGAACTCCCCAGGGAGGGGAGGGGGCCATGATCCTTCTGCGGGCAATCCTGCGGCATCTCCTCCGGCATCCGTGGCTCACGGTCCTCTCCATAATCGGCGTGGCCCTCGGCGTTGCGGTCGTCACCGGGGTTGACCTGGCCAACGAAAGTGCGTCCCGGGCCTTCCGGGTGGCTGCGGAGACGGTGGCGGGGAGGGCTACCCACCAGATCGTCGGCGGACCGGCGGGGATTCCGGAGGAGCTTTACCGGAGTCTCCGTGTTGACAGGGGGATACGGCCCGTCGCGCCGGTGGTGGAAGGGTATGTGGCCGTGCCCGGCCAGCCGGGGACGACCCTTCGCATTATCGGCATCGACCCCTTTGCCGAGGGGCCGTTCCGTGCCTTCGGGGCGCGCTTCATCAAGGGGGCCGATCTGGAGGGGCTTCTGGCGAGGCCTGCCTCGGGGCTCCTCCTCGGAGAAACCGCCGGACGCCTCGGCGTTAAGGAGGGCGGCATCCTGAACGTGGAGACGGGGGGGATAGACCACCGGCTCACCGTTGCCGGGTTTCTGGAGGCGGGGGAAGGGGTGAACCGCCAGGGGCTTGAAGGGGTCGTGGTCACGGACATTGCCACGGCCCAGGAACTCCTCGGCATGGTCGGGCGGCTCTCCCGCATTGACCTGATCCTTCCCGAGGGAGGGGATGCCCGGCTCACGGCCCTGCGGAAGTCCCTTCCGGCCGGAACGGAGGTGATGGCGGCCGGCGCCCGGACCGGCAGCCTCGACCAGATGACCCGGGCCTTCCGCCTTAACCTGACGGCCCTGAGCCTCCTGGCCCTCATGGTCGGCATGTTCCTCATTTACAACACCACCACCTTTGCCGTGGTCCGCCGCCGGCGCCTCATCGGCATGCTTCGGGCCATGGGCGTCACCCGGCGGGAGATCTTCGCGCTGATCTGCAGCGAGGCCATTCTCGTCGGCATCGTCGGCATGGTGCTGGGGCTCGCCGGGGGGATGCTCCTGGGGCGGGTGCTCACGGGGCTCGTCACCCGCACCATCAACGATCTCTACTTCGTCCTCCAGCTGGGAGAGATGGTCCTTTCGCCCCTCATTCTAGCCAAGGGGGCGATTCTCGGCATCGGGGCCACTGTTGCCGCCGCCTTGCCGCCGGCCCTGGAGGCGACCACTGCCCCGCCCCGGGCGGTCCTCGTCCGTTCGGTCATCGAGGCGCGGACCCGCCGTCTCGTGCCGCTGGCAGCCATCGTCGGGTTCCTGGCCATGGGGGGAGGGTGCCTGCTGTTCCTCGGGGACAGGGGGGGAATCGTCACTGGCTTCGTGGGGCTCTTCGCCCTCATCCTTGGCTATGCCCTCGTAGTGCCCGGCGCCACGGTCTGCATCGCGGCCCTCGTCCGGCCTTTGGCAGGGGGCATTGCCGGCCCCCTGGGGAGGATGGCCGCACGGGGGGTGGTGACCTCCCTCTCCCGCACCGGCGTGGCTACGGCGGCCCTGGTGGTGGCCGTCTCAGCCACCATCGGCGTCGGCATCATGGTGGGGAGCTTCCGCAGCACGGTGGAGCGGTGGCTGGAGAGCCGGCTGCGGGCCGATGTCTACGTGACCACCGTCGGGACCGGCACCGGCAGGGAGAAGCCCCCCCTCGACCCGGCGCTTGTGGAACGTCTGGCGACGGTGCCGGGCGCCGCTGCCAGGAGCCTCACCCGCCGCGTTACCGTCGAGGCGGCGGAAGGGGCGACCGATCTCCTCGTCATGGATGTTCCCCAGAGATCATTTTTTGGCCTTCGCCTCAAGGAGGGTGACCCTGAGCGGGGGTGGAGTTCCTTCAGCAGGGGAGAGGCGGTCATTGTCTCCGAGCCCTATGCCTTCCGCCACCGGGTCGGGCCGGGGGACCGGGTGCGTCTCCGCACCGACCGGGGGGTGAGGGAGTTTCCGGTGGCCGGGGTCTACTACGACTATGGCTCTGATACGGGGGTCGTGGCCATTGCCCGCGCCGCCTATCTCCGTCACTGGGATGACCGGAGCGTGGACGGCATTGGCTTTTACGGTGACAAGGGGGTCACCACCGACCAGCTTGCCGAGGAGATCAGGAAGCGGGCCGGCGCGAGCCGCATCACCGTCATCTCCAACCGGCAGCTGCGCGATGCTTCCGTGGCGGTCTTCGACCGGACCTTCGCCATAACCGGGGTTCTGCGGCTCCTGACGGTGGTGGTGGCCTTCGTGGGGGTCCTCTCGGCCCTCATGGCCATCCAGGTGGAGCGTTCGCGGGAGCTGGCGGTGCTGCGGGCCGTGGGGCTCACCCCGGCCGAGGTGTGGGGGCTCGTCTGCGGTGAAACGGGCCTCATCGGCCTCATTGCCGGGCTCCTCTCGCTCCCCCTCGGCATCCTTGAGGCTCTTGTCCTCATCCATGTCATCAACCGCCGTTCCTTCGGCTGGACCATGGAACTCTCTCTCGAACCGGCGATCCTCCTCCAGGCCATGGTGCTTGCCTGTTCCGCCGCCCTCATCGCCGGCATCTGGCCCGCCTTCGCCATCGCCCGCACCTCACCGGCCCTTGCCCTGCGGGAGGAGGAATAGCATGCGGCGCGGCCCGGTTCTCCTTGTAGCCGTTGCGCTCCTCTGTGCGGCGGCCCTTGTCTGGCTCCTGGCAGGCGGCCGGAGTGCTCCCCGCCGGGAGCCGGGCATCAGCGTAGCCGACGCCCTCGGCGGTTCCCCCCCCGAAGGGTTTCTCCGGGCCTCCACTCCCCGCAGCTTCCAGTTCCCTGCCGACCACGGCCCCCATCCCGGTTTCCGCACCGAGTGGTGGTACTTCACCGGCAACCTGGCAGCGGCCGGGGGGCGCCGCTTTGGCTACCAGCTCACCTTTTTCCGGGTGGCCCTGAGTCCGGTTCCCTCCAAGCGAGCCTCACGCTGGGGGGCCAACGATATCATCATGGGCCACTTCGCTCTCACCGACGTGGAGGAGCGGCGTTTCCACCACTTCGAGCGCTTCAGCCGGTCCGCCCTGGGCCTTGCCGGTGCCGGGGGGCGGCCCCTCAGGGTCTGGCTGGAGGATTGGTCTGCCACGGAGGTGGGGGAAAAGCCCTGGCGCATGCGCCTCACGGCTCGCGAGGGAGACGTGGCCGTCGATCTTACCGTCACTGCCAACAGGCCCGTTGCTCTCAACGGCGATGGTGGGCTGAGCCAGAAAAGCGGCGAGCCGGGGAACGCCTCTTACTACTATTCACTCCCCCGTATGGAAACCGCCGGCACCGTAACCGCGGGTGGAGAAACCGCTACAGTGACCGGCCTGTCCTGGCTCGACCGGGAGTGGAGCACCAGCGCCCTGGGGCCGGACCAGGCGGGGTGGGACTGGTTCGCCCTTCAGCTCGATGACGGCCGTGACGTCATGTTCTATCGCCTGCGCCGTCGTGACGGCGGCACCGAGCCCTGGAGTTCCGGCACCCTCGTGGAGGCCGACGGCTCGTACCGTCATCTCACCCGCGAGGACGTGCGAATCGACGTGCTCCAGTGGTGGCGAAGCCCCGCCAGCGGTGTCCGCTACCCCTCCCGGTGGCGCTTCAACGTACCCGCCGCGAACATCGACCTCGAAATTACCCCCCGAATCCCCGATCAGGAGCTTCTCGTCACTGTCCGTTACTGGGAGGGGGCTGTGAAGATGCAAAGCCGCGCTCCTGGCGGGCCGAGGGGCTCCGGCTACGTGGAGATGACCGGCTACGGCGGGGAGGGTGTGTCGGCAAATTGACGTTTTTTGTGTTTTTTGCGAAATTTTTTTTGGCACGGTGTCATTTTTTTCTAAAGATTTTTCCCACACCTGACGATATAGTAATCAACAAGAGAGAAACGGAGGCAACGGAGGCTGTGTGCGCCATGAAAATAGACGATAAGCCCATACTCCCAGCAACGATAGCGACGAGAAACGATGCAGCTGCGGCCCTTGCCGACAGTGAGAGCCACAGGAACGGAACTGCAGCAGCAGGGCAGGGAGGGGATACGGTCAAGCTCTCTGACAACGCGGAACGGGTTGCCCGCATGAACGAGGCCCTCCAGCAGATTCCCGATATCCGGGTGGAGCGGGTCCAGGAACTCAAAAAGCAGGTCGCTGCCGGCGAGTACAACGTGAGTGCCCGTGCCGTGGCCGAGAAGATGTTCATGGCCATGAAGAAGGGGATCGCGGTCTGACCATCCTCAGGAGACATGCTTTCGAAAAGCCCGCCCCGTGCGGGCTTTTTTGTTGCCTCGTCTTCACCGGGTGGTAAGCTCTTGCCATGGAAACTTCCTTTGCGCCATTCATGGAGATCCGCCACCTGACGACGCTTCGGCGGGCGACGGCGGAATTGGGGCTGCAGAGCTACGTGGTCGGCGGATGCCTGCGCGATCTGGTGCTGGGTCGCGAGGTGAACGATGTGGACATTGCCGTCGCCGGCGGTGCCGAGAAGGTGTCACGCCGCTTCGCCAGGGAGTGCGGCGGCACCTTCTTCTGGCTCGACCAGGAGCGGGGCCATTCCCGCGTCATCATCAAGGGAGGCGGCGAAACCGTTACCTTTGACTTCGCCCCCCTGAGGGGTGAGGACATCCTCGCTGATCTCGCCCTTCGCGACTTCACCATAAACTCCCTTGCCGTCCCGCTGCAGGGCGAACCAGGGCTGATTGACCCCCTTGGAGGAGCAGCCGACATCCGTGCAAAGGTGGTGAGGCGCTGTTCCGCATCGTCCTTTCGCGACGACCCCCTTCGGCTCGTGCGCGCATTCCGCTTTGCCGCCACCCTCGGTTTTCACATCGAGGCCGAAACTCTCGCGGCAATTCCCGACCACCTGCCGCCGTTGGCCAACGTCGCTGGAGAGCGGATCCGCGACGAGCTTTTCCGGATTCTTCAAGCGCCGGGAGCCGGATCATCTTTCCGCGAAATGGGCAGCGCAGGGCTTCTCGGAGTTGTCTTCGGTCTTGAGCCTTCGCGAATTTTACAGGCAGCGGAGCCCATCGACATGGTCGGGAAGGTTGTCGACTCGTTTTCACGAGCGGCTGACGAAACGGCAGAGAAGATAGGCATGAGGATGGGGGTGGAAGCCCAGAGCGGAGTGACGGTCCTTGCCCTGATGAAGCTGGCCGCGTTTATCGACGCGGCCGGAATTGCGCCCCGTGTGTCGGCTGATCGTCTGAAGCTTGGGAAGGCGGCTGGGCAAATCATGGAAAAGTTGTGTCGTGCCGGCGCGCTTGCCTTGGCAGAACATCAGGACAACATCTCCGCATACAGGTTCTTCAACGACAGTGATCCCGCAGGACTCGAACTTCCGCTGCAGCTTCTGGCCCGAGGGCACATCACCGAATCGCGTTGCCGCGACCTTGCCTGTTACTATCTGCATTCCCATATACCTCGGGGAGGCAGCCTTCTCCTCAGCGGCGCCGAAATCATGGCCCTGCTCTCAGTCCCGCCCGGCAGGATAGTAGGGGAAGCCCACGAGCTTCTCCGGGAGGCCCAGTGCACCGGCGAAGTGAGGACCGACGCCGAAGCGCGCGCCTTCCTGAGGAAAAAACTGTTGACAACCGGCGAGCCCATGGGCTAAAAAGTTGTACTCAATCAAGCGGGAATAACTCAGTGGTAGAGTGTCAGCTTCCCAAGCTGAAGGTCGCGGGTTCGAATCCCGTTTCCCGCTCCAGAAAATCAAGGGGGTAGCTGAAAAGGCTAACCCCTTTTTCTTTGGTTCTCGTTTGCCGTGGAGAAAGGGAAATGAAGCCTTCCGAAGTCCTTCAGTCTCACCGTGAAGAGGTTCGAAAGATCGCACTGAGCCATCGTGTTCAAAATGTGCGCGTGTTTGGTTCCGTGCTGTATGGCGAGGATACGTCAACGTGACCCTTTCATCTTGAACCTCCTGGCTCTGTATTGTGCCAGAAAGCTCTACTTTTAACTTGTCTTCGTTTTGGGGAAGTTTACGCTCTCAAGTCAAACTTACCCCCCCGCTCGCTTATGTGGTTGACACTCTTTGCGCCCATGATTTATACCTATAAAGATCGGAAAGGTTCCAATTATTAGTAGCTTATCATTTGGGTAAGAGGCAAAATGAGCTTCACTGTACTTGATACTTTTGCTGGTGCTGGTGGTTTTAGTCTTGGATTTCAACTTGCGGGTGCAAAGATTGTAGGAGCGATTGAGGTCGACAACTGGGCATCTGAAACGTTCTCGTTCAATCATCCTGACTCTGTTGTTATGCAGGGAGATATAACTCAAATCTCCGACGATCAAATTGTTGAAAGCTTCGGAAGTTTGCGACCGGACATCATCCTTGGTGGACCACCCTGCCAAGGGTTTTCGATCTGCAACAAGAACAGCGGTGACCCCAAAGACCCGAAGAACTCTCTTTTCAAAGAGTTCATTCGGGTTGGACGTTTGCTACAGCCGAAAGTCATGATCATGGAAAACGTTCCTAATCTGATCAAGGCAAGAACTGAAAGTAAAGAACTGGTCATTGATATCATTGTTTCTGAGTTGGAAAAACTTAACTATCATGTTGATTTCGGAATTCTTGAGGCGACTGATTATGGCGTTCCACAGATCAGAAAAAGACTTGTAGTTGTTGCTTCAAGAACGAAGATGAGGAAACCGTTCCCCGACAAAACCCATACCGTTTGTGACCAGCGGAGTTTGTTGAATTACAATCTTCAGAGGTGTCCTACCCTCTGGGATGCCATCTCTGATTTGCCGAAGATTGCCGCAAGAGAAGGAGCCGAAGAGGCACATTATGACAAGCCTCCGCAGAATGCCTACCAGAGCTTTTTAAGGCGGGACTCACACAAGCTCTTCAACCATAAGGCTATGAATCATTCGAAGCGGCTGGTCGACAGATTTGCGTCTATGAGATGGGGCGATTCTACCTCCGATGTGCCTGATCATTTACGACCGTTGAAACGGAATAGCAGCGAGTTCTCCGACAAAATATACGATCAAAACAACAGGCGCATGCATCCTGATCGTCCCTGTCACACTATTGCAGCTTCCTTCTATGCTAACTTCGTTCATCCCTTCATCGATCGCAACTTTACTGCTCGGGAAGGCGCAAGGATACAGTCTTTCCCTGATTGGTACGTCTTTAAAGGAAAGCCGACAGTTGTGAGTCACAAGCTATTGCATAGAGAAGGTAGGCTGGAGGAGAAGCATCTCTGCCAATATAACCAGATTGGTAACGCTGTACCCCCATTGATGGCTAAAGCGATTGCTTCAAATATCTTTGATCAACTGAGAGGCTAACTTGTTCGTTCACGGCAATAACCTTGAGCAGAAAGAGAATCACCGGACCAAGTATCGGGACGCTGATTCTCGCCGTTACTTAGGCGAGATCAGGATCAGGTATAATCAATGGAAGGCAGCAAATCTTGCACTGGTTGGTCCAACGTCTGCTGTAGCCGAGGGTGACGCTGGTGTTATCACCGAGCGGGTACGTTTAGTTATTACTCCGGCAAATAAACAGAGCAATTAAGATGCATAGGCAGCACAGGGGTGCTCGAAGAACTTTTTCACTTTGGTTCGGTTGTTCTGTAAATGCCGCATATGCTTTCTGGCCTTTGACTCAAGTTGCTTGGCATTT